>NZ_JBNHGL010000065.1:0-13341 GCF_059091245.1 Arthrobacter sp. Y3225116 | reverse complement strand
GGCGGGACCGCGCAGGCGCCGGGGGACGCGGGAGGACAGCCCGCGGGAGCGCAGCCTGCCGGCGGCATACCGGAGATCGTGGAGAACGTGCAGCCGTCCGTGGTCACGGTCTTCACCGACAACGGCCTGGGCAGCGGCGTGGTCTATTCCGAAGACGGGCTGATCCTGACCAATGAACATGTGGTCGGCGACAGCACCACCGTCGAGGTCGGCTTCGCCGACGGGCAACGCAGCGCGGGCGAGGTCCTGGCGACGGATCCGGTGTCCGATCTGGCGTTGGTGCGGACCGAGCGCGACGGGCTGCCGGCCGCCGAATTCAACACCTCGCTGCCGACGATCGGCGAACTCGCCGTGGTGATCGGTTCGCCGCTGGGCTTCGAGAATACCGCCACGGCAGGCATCATCTCCGGCCTGCACCGTTCCATCCCGGGCTCCGCCTCGTCGAGCCTGGCGCTGGTGGACCTGATCCAGACCGACGCGCCGATCAGCCCCGGCAACTCGGGCGGCGCCGTCGTCAATGCGCGGAGCCAGGTGGTGGGCATCAGCGAGGCCTACATCCCGCCGGAGGCCGGCGCGGTGTCGCTCGGTTTCGCCATCCCCGCCGCCACCGCCCGGGAAGTCGCCGAGGAACTGCTCGAAGACGGCACCGCCGACCACGCTTTCATGGGCCTGACTCCCGCCAGCATCACGGCGGCGATCGCCGAGCAGCTCGGCGTGCCCCAGGCGGAGGGCGTCCTGGCCCTGTCCGTAGGCGACGGCGGCCCGGCCGACGAGGCGGGAATCCGCGCCGGCGATGTGCTGCTGAGCGTGGACGGCGAGGCGCTGGCGACCGCCGAAGACCTGCTGGCAGCCATCCGCCAGCACAATCCGGGCGACACAGTCAGCGTGGAAGTGCGCCGCGACGACGAGACCCGGAGCGTTCAGGTTGCGCTCTCGGACCGCCCGGTGCAGTGACCGGCTGCTAGTATTGGCTCGCCGCGACTGGCGTTAGGTGGGGCACCACCAGGAAGTGGCAGCAGGGCCGGAGACCGTTGGTTACCGCTCCTGTATATACCGACCTCGGATCGCACGCCTGGGACGTAAGGTCACGTTCGGGCCGGAGTGTGTCCGGGGCAGGTCCTGCGTCATGCGAGCGGGTGCCTGCAGCCGGTAATCTGGCCTGTAGCAGTGAGATAAGCCCCACCACCCAGGAGATTCTCCCTTGACTTCTACGCCCTCTGTGACCGATCTGCCGCTGTCCCAGGTGGATCCTGAAATCGCCGCCGTGATCGACGCCGAACTCGGCCGCCAGCGCGACACCCTCGAAATGATCGCCTCCGAGAACTTCGCGCCGCGTTCGGTGCTCGAAGTCCAGGGCTCGGTCCTGACCAACAAATACGCCGAGGGATACCCGGGACGCCGCTACTACGGCGGCTGCGAGCACGTAGACGTCGCCGAAAACCTGGCCATCGAGCGCGCCAAGTCGCTCTTCGGCGCGGAATTCGCCAACGTCCAGCCGCACGCCGGCGCCCAGGCCAACGCGGCCGCCCTCTCCGCCCTGATCCAGCCGGGCGACAAGATGATGGGCCTGTCCCTGGCCCACGGCGGCCACCTCACGCACGGGATGAGGCTGAACTTCTCCGGCAAGCTCTATCAGGTCGCCGCCTACGAGGTTGACCCGAAGACCTTCCGGGTGGACATGGACAAGGTCCGCGAGCAGGCGCTGGCCGAGCGCCCGAACGTGCTGGTGGCCGGCTGGTCCGCGTACCCCCGGCAGCTGGACTTCGAGGCGTTCCGTTCCATCGCCGACGAGGTCGGGGCCTACCTCTGGACCGACATGGCACACTTCGCCGGGCTGGTCGCCGCCGGCCTGCACCCGAACCCCGTGCCGCACTCGGACATCGTTACCTCCACGGTGCACAAGACCCTGTCCGGCCCGCGCTCCGGCGTGATCCTGGGCAAGGAAGCCTTCGCCAAGAAGGTCAACTCGGCCGTGTTCCCGGGCCAGCAGGGCGGCCCGTTGATGCATGTGGTCGCTGCCAAGGCGGTGGCCTTCAAGATCGCCGCGGGCGAGGAATTCAAGCAGCGCCAGGAACGCGTCCTCGAAGGCGCCCGGATCCTCGCCGAGCGCCTGGCCGCCGCCGACGTGGCCGAGGCCGGCGTGTCCGTGCTGACCGGCGGCACCGACGTCCACCTGGTCCTGGTGGACCTGCGCAATTCCCAGCTGGACGGCAAGCAGGCCGAAGACCTGCTCCACGAGGCAGGCATTACGGTCAACCGCAACGCCGTGCCGTTCGACCCGCGCCCGCCGATGGTCACCTCGGGGCTGCGCATCGGTACGCCGGCGCTGGCCACCCGCGGTTTCGGGGCGGCCGAATTCACCGAGGTCGCAGACATCATTGCCACCGCGCTCAAGGGCGGTGCCGATACTGCCGCCCTGCGGGCCCGCGTGAAGAAGCTCGCCGACGACTTCCCGCTCTACCCCGGCCACGAGGAGTGGTGACATGAACCTCTACACGACCCCGCCGACCGCCCGCGTGCTGGACGGCAAGGCCACCGCCGCGCAAATCAAGACCGAGCTCACGGAACGGGTAGCAGCACTCAAGGCCAGGGGCATCGTGCCCGGCCTGGGTACAGTCCTCGTCGGCGAGGACCCGGGCAGCAAATGGTACGTCGGCGGCAAGCACAAGGACTGCGCCGAGGTAGGCATCGAGTCGATCCGTCGCGACCTGCCTGACTCCGTCTCGCAGGAGGAACTCGAAGCGGTCCTCGACGAGCTCAACGCCGACCCTGCCTGCACCGGTTACATCGTGCAGCTGCCGCTGCCCAAGCACATCGACACCAACCGCATCCTGGAAAAGATCGACCCGGCCAAGGACGCCGACGGCCTGCACCCGATGAACCTGGGCCGGCTGGTTCTCAACGTGGGCGAGCCGCTGGACTCGCCGCTGCCCTGCACCCCGCACGGCTGTGTCGAGCTGCTGCTGCGCCACGACGTCGAGTTGGCGGGCAAACGCGTGCTGGTCGTCGGCCGTGGCGTCACCGTCGGGCGACCCCTGGGCCTGTTGCTGACCCGCAAGGAGATCAACGCGACCGTGATCCTCGCCCATACCGGAACGCTGGACCTGGCGGCGGAACTGCGCGAGGCCGACGTCGTGATAGCCGCCGCGGGGATGCCGCACATGATCAAGGCAGCCGACCTCAAGCCAGGCGCAGTCGTGCTGGACGTTGGGGTCAGCCGCGTGGAGGACGAGGACGGCAAGGCCCGGGTGACCGGCGACGTGGAGCCCGAGGCCCGCAACGTGGCCAGCTGGCTCTCGCCCAATCCCGGCGGCGTCGGTCCGATGACGCGTGCCATGCTGCTGGCCAACGTCGTGGGAGCCGCCGAGCGCCAGGCCGGCTGACCATGCGCTGAACCTCAAGAGGGCGGTGTCCGGATCCCGACGCCGCCCTTTTGGCGTTTCCGGCCACGCTGCTTGGTCCAGCCGGCCATGTCCGGTCAAGCCGGCGGCCCGGGCGTTTGGCCTCGCGCGGCCGGAGATTCAGCTGGACTGAGTCGGCGGCCGGGGGATGGCCCCGCGTCGCCGGAAAGTCAGCGGCGGCTGCATTGAGTCGGCAGCGGCATTGAGACGGCAGCCCATATGAGCGGCCGCGGAAACTGTTACGGCAGCCAATCGTCAGCGGCCGCCGAAGCGGCGGCAACCTTGGCGACAAAGGACTGGCGCAAAGTTGCAGCGACACGCCGACGTTCGCTGCAGCTTTCCGCCACTCGATGACCTGTGAATGACTTCCGCACGCTAGGGCGCCGGCTGTAGATAATGTCCGGATGAGCCCAGCACGCCGACCGGGACCCGAACAGTGCCTGCCACGGCTGAGGCCGCTCCCGACACACGTGCAGGCCGCCGCGTTCACGATCGAGGACGGCCTGAAATCGGGGCTAAGCAAGAGCCAGTTGCGCCACCCACGCCTCATCCGGATAAGCCGGGGCATCTGCACCGTCCAACCGGCCGGCCTCGACCTCGCAGCCCGCGTGCGGCCGTTCACGCGGATCAGCGATTCCAGCGCTGCCTCACATGACACCGCGGCACGCCTGTGGGGTTTTCCCGAACCTGCCGCCGGCTTCGATCGGCGGGTTCATATCTCGCGCCCAAGCAACCGCGCACGTATGCAACGCCCCGGCGTGGTGGGTCACCGCTCCCGGCTCGTTCCGGATGAAGTGGCTTGGGTGGATGGACTGTGCGTCACGACGCGCACGCGGACATGGCTGGATTTGGCGGAGTCCCTCGATCTAGCCGAGTTGGTGGTGATAGCCGACTACCTGCTGCGCATTCCGCGGCCGGACTTCGAAGGGCGCGTGGCTCCATTCACCACCCGGGAGGACCTTCAGGCCCTGCTGAGCCGCCACCCCGGGAAGCGGGGCCTGCGCAAAGCTCGTGCAGCCTTGGCGTTGGCCCGGGTCGGAGCGGACTCTCCGCCCGAAACCAGGCTCCGGCTGGCCATGCTCAGCGCTGGATTGCCGGAACCCGAGGTGAACAAGCCGATCAGGAACGACGACGGCGCTGCTCTGCACAGCCCGGACCTGTCGCTGCCTGAATACCGGATCGCCATCGAATACGAGGGCGAAGGCCACGGCCAGGCCGACCAAATCGCGCGGGACATCGAGCGGGCGGAACGGGCCCGGTCAGCAGACTGGGACGAAGTGCGGATCTCCAGACGACACATGGCCAACGGTGCAGACCGCGCCATCCGAAAAATCACCGCGGCACTGCAGCGGCGTGGCTGGTCCGCGGATCAAGCTGCCTGAGCTCAGCACCAGCCCTCCCGCAGCATGTTCTGGTGGAAAAGTACGACGCCGGTCGGGGAGCGGGAGAGTTCGACGGACCGGACGGACACGACCAAAGCGCGCGACGCCGGTCGGGGAGCCGGAGAGGTGAACGAACGGGACGGACACGACCGAGGCGGGTGTCCGGCCGGAGTTTGTTCCGGCAGGACACCCGCCTCGGTATCGAGTCAGCTGAGGTTACTCCAGCACGACCTTTGCTCGCTTAGACGCCGGCCTTGACGGCGTCGTCGGTGGAAACCCCGCGACGCTTGTCGAAGACGGTAGCCCCGACTTCCTGTTCGGCCTGGTTGTTGATCGACAGATCGATGCCAGGGCGGTCGCGCAGGATCAGCACGGCGATGATGGAGATGATCGTCATGCCGAACAGGTACGCCGAGACGGAACTGCTGGTCCCGGTGGAATTGATCAGTGCCTGGGCGATGGTCGGGGCGAACGCGCCGCCGAGGATCGCGCCCAGTGCGTAGGCGATCGAGACACCCGAGTAGCGCACGGAGGCCGGGAAGATCTCGCTGTACCAGGCCGCCTGCGGGCCGTAGCTCAAGCCCAGGCCGAAACTGAACAGCGCCAGCGCCAGGTACAGCATCCCCAGCGAACCGGTGTCAATCAACCAGAACAGCGGGAAGACCGTCAGTAGCTGGGCGCCGAAACCAATCAGGTAGGTGCGCTTGCGACCGATCTTGTCGGCCATGATGCCGGACACGGCGGTGAAGATGAACCACATGGCCGAGGCGAACGTGATGGCCAGCAGCACGTCGGTGCGCTCCATGCCCACCGCTTCGCTGGTGGCGTAGCTGGGGATGAACCCGCCGGTGGCCATGTAGCCGGCAGAGTTGTTGCCGGCGAAGATCAGTGCGGCCAGGATGACCAGCAGCCAGTGCTTGCGGAACAGTTCCACGATGGGGACCTTCTGCTGCTGCTTCTTGTCGGCGATCTCCTTGAACACCGGGGACTCGTCCACCGAGCGGCGAACCATGTAGCCGATGGCGATCAACACGACGCTGAGCAGGAACGGGATGCGCCAGCCCCACTCAAGGAAGGCCTCGCCGGGGGAGATCACGCCGGTCATCAAAGTCATGACGCCCGAAGCGAGCAGCATGCCGAGCGGCACACCCAGCTGGGGGAACGAGCCTGCACGGCCGCGGCGGTCACGCGGGGCGTGCTCCACGGCCATCAGGACGGCTCCGCCCCATTCGCCGCCGGCGGAGATGCCCTGCAGGATGCGCAGCAGGAGCAGCAGCACCGGGGCTAGGATTCCGACGGTCTCGTAGGTCGGCAGGACACCGATCAGCGTCGTCGCTGCACCCATCATCATCAGCGTGATGACCAGCATGGCGCGGCGGCCAAGCTTGTCGCCGTAGTGGCCGGCCAGGAAGGCGCCCAGCGGCCGGAACAGGAAGCTGATGCCAACGGAGGCGAAGGCAAGGAGCAGCCCGATGGATTCGCCGGCCGGCTCGAAGAACAGGTGCGCGAAGACCAGGCCCGCTGCCGTGGCGTAGATGAAAAAGTCGTACCACTCGATGGTGGTGCCGATGATGGTGGCAAATGCGACGCGACGCTGATTAGCGGCGGACGATTGCCCGGAAACTGTAGTGCTCATAGTTGTCCTCTTGGGTCGGTCACACCGAGGAGGCCGGCGCGACCAGATGGGTGGAGCTTAGGCGGGCGGGAACGACGAGGCCGGGGTGTTCGGCCCGGATCGTGTGGTTCCGCCGCCGGGTCTGCTTTGCAGCCCGGCGATTGCCCGCCGGTTGGGATCAGCCACCGTTTGGGCAGAACGTTGAACGTGACAACCATTGTGACACGCCTCGCAATCGTCGGTAAACTTCAGATAA
Organism: Arthrobacter sp. Y3225116; assembly: GCF_059091245.1. NCBI lineage: Bacteria > Bacillati > Actinomycetota > Actinomycetes > Micrococcales > Micrococcaceae > Arthrobacter > Arthrobacter sp. Y3225116. The sequence continues at coordinate 6,687 of NZ_JBNHGL010000065.1, read as the reverse complement.
CCGACGAACTTCTTTGATTGGACTGAAGTACTGTGGTCGATTTCACCCTGCGCCAGCTTCAACTCTTCGCGGCCCTCCCGGACCATCCGACACTGAGTTCGGCTGCCGCCAGCCTCAACATCTCGGAGTCCGCGCTGTCGCAGGCCATCACGGCCCTGGAACGGGCCGCGGGTGAGCAGCTCTGCGTGCGGCGAAAGGCGCGCGGCCTCCAGTTGACCCCGTCGGGCCAGTTCTTCGCGCAACGGGCCCGACTGCTGCTGCGCGATGCGGAAGCACTGATGAACGACCTCTCAGGCGCAGCCGGCGAACTTAAGGGACCGGTGCGGTTGGGGTGCTTCGCGAGCTTCGCCAGCAGCGTCCTTCCCTCGGTACTCGATCGCCTGCCCGAACAGTATCCGGGCATCAGCGTGGACGTCACGGTCGGCTCCCACGACGACCTGCTGCCCGCATTGGACGCCGGGCTCCTGGACCTGGCCATGGTCTACGACATGGAACTCCCGGCCGGGTACAGCCAGCGCACCATCTATCAGACCGAGTTGCAGGCTGTGCTGCCGCCGGAACATCCCTTGGCCGAGCAGCCAACGGTGGATCTGGCGGACCTCGCCGCCGAACCCCTGATCATGTACGAGTCGAGCCCGAGCACGGCGAACACGTACCGCGTCTTTGAGGAACGCGGCCTGCGCCCGTACATCGCCACGTCCATGCCGCAGGCGGTGCTGGTACAGGCACTGGTCGGGCGGGGGCTGGGGTACGCGCTGCTGATGTCACGGCCGGCCGCCCCGGCCGTGACGGTCGAAGGCCGCCCGGTCGCGGTGCGGCCGCTGTCGCCGCCCGTATCGCAGACAACCATGTGTGCGATCTGGCCGGACACCATGGTGCTCAGTCCCAGAGCCGAGGCGGTACTGGGCCATGCCGTGCAGGCACTGGGCAGCGGCGCAGGCACCGCAACCTGACCCGCCGCCGGGCACCTGACCCGCCGACGCCACCTGACCCGCTGCCGGGCACCTGACCCGCCGACGCCACCTGACCCGCCGACGCCACCTGACCCGCTGCCGGGCACCTGACCCGCCGACACCACCTGAGCCGTAACCTGACCCGCAGCCGCTCACTGACGCACCGGCGGTGTTGTTAGAGCGATGCCGGCTGCAGTTTGGAGTGTGCCTTGAGGTCGAAGGCGGGGTCGGCGGCTTGGCCGGGGGTGAGGGTGGCGCCGGCGGCGAGAAGGCGGCGGGCGGCCATGTGGTCCGCGGGCTGGTTGACGGATTCGACGGCGGCGAGGGTGCCGTTGCGGAAGCAGAAGACGGAGAACTTTTCGTCGGCGGGGTCGCCGCGGAGCACAACGTCGTCGCCGGGGGCAACCAGTCCGGCGATCTGCAGGCGCAGCGGCCCCTGGTTGGACCAGAACCAGGGCAGATCCGCGTAGCCGCCGGTCCCGGTGCCGAGAATGGCGCGGGCGGCGTGCCGGGCCTGGTCGGTGGCGTTCTGCACGGATTCGAGCCGGGTGCGGGCGCCGGCGTGGGCGTTGGGGAAGGACGCGCAGTCGCCGATGGCGTAGATGTCCGGGTCGGAGGTGCGCAGGGTGGCGTCCACGGTGATGCCGTTGTCCACCTCGAGGCCGGCGGCCGACGCGAGTTCGGTGCGGGGGATGACGCCGACACCGACCAGGACCAGGTCCGCGGGGTAGCGTCCGCCGGTGGTGCTGATGGCGGCGGTCACGTGCCCGGTCTCGTCGGCGTCGAAGGAGGCGATGCCTTCGCCCAGGCGCAGGTCCACGCCCAGGCGCCGGTGGGCGGCGGCAAAGAACGCGCTCATCGTGGGGGTCAGGGCCCGGCCCATGGGCCGGTCGGCGTACTCGAGGACGGTGACGTCCAAGCCGCGGGCGCGGGCGGCGGCGGCGAACTCCAGGCCGATGAAGCCGGCGCCGATGACGACGACGGAGCCCACCGTATCGAGGCGGGCGTGCAGGGTCTGGGCGTCGGTGAGGGTGCGCAGGCCGTGGATGCCGGCCAGGTTGGCGCCGGGCACGCTCAGTTCGCGGTTGGCGGCCCCGGTGGCGAGCACCAGCTTCGTGTAGGACAGCGAGGCGCCGTCGTCGAGGGTGACGGTCCTGGCGGCCCGGTCGATGGAGGTGGCGCTCACGCCGAGGCGGGCATCGACGTCGTTGGTGGTGAAGAATTTTTCCGGGCGCAGCGGCAGCGGGGCCGGGGTCTTCTCCGCGGTCAGGTAGTCCTTGGACAGCGGGGGCCGCTGGTAGGGGTAGTGCGGCTCGTCGCCGAGCAGGGTGATGGCCCCGGCGTGGCCTTCCTTGCGCAGCGAATCCACCAACTGGATGCCGGCCTGGCCGTTGCCAACAATGACGATGTTTTCCGGGCTGTTCATGGAGGGCCTTTCGGTGCGGGACGTGCAGGCGGGCGCAGCGGCCCCGGTTACGCCTGCTCGTCGGGGATGTCGACTTCGAGTTCGTCGAAGTCGTCCCCGGCGGTGAGTTGGCAGCCGAGGCGGCTGCGGTCCGTGTCGCGGGGAGCTGCGGTGGTATCGAGCATTGCTTCTTCGGCGATGCCGGCGTCCGCGTCCAGCGTGTCGACGTTGCCGTCGGAGTGGTGGAAGCTGATTTTCGCCAAGGTTCGTCTCCTCGATTCGGGCCTGACCTTGATCGTAGGCCAGCAACCGGCCGTCGCGGCCGTGGTCCGCCGTGGCGGCTTCGGTCAGCATTGGTTGCGGACCGCTCACGCAGGCAGCGGGGCCGAGCGACACGGCGGCCGCTGCAGCGGCCGCCGCCGGCCGAAGGCTTAGATCTGGTCGTCGGGGACGTCGACCTCGATCTGTTCGAGGCCGTCGCCGACCGTGATCTGGCAGCCGAGCCGGCTGCGGGTGTCGTCGCGGGGGCCGGCGGTGCAGTCGAGCATTTCGTCTTCGTCGTCGCCGATTTCGGGCAGGCCGTCGAGGTATTCGGGGCGGACGTAGACGTGGCAGGTGGCGCACATGGCCTGGCCGCCGCATTCGCCGACGATGCCGTCGACGCCGTTGGTGACGGCGGCGCGCATCAGGGAGGTGCCGGGGTCGACGTCGAGCACGTCCACGTTGCCGTCAGAGTGGTGGAAGCTGATCTTTGCCATGGGGAATTGTCCTTGCTGTGGGCGCTGGTTTGGGAGTGGTGGGAACGGTGCCGTGCGGGCCGGTCTTAGCCCCAGAGCACCGGGAACTTGGTCATGCCGCGGAAGACCCAGCCGGCGTCGACCGGAGCGTTGTCCGGATCCAGGCGGAGGTTCGGCAGTTCGCGGAAAACCTGCGGCATGGCAATTTGTGCCACCGAAGCGCGTGCCACCCAGGCGCCGGCGCAGAAGTGGTTGCCGCCGCCGAATGCCAGGTGCGGCTTCTTCTCCCGGTTGATGTTGAAGGATTCGGGGTCCTCGAACACCGCCGGGTCGCGGTTGGCTGCGCCGACGACGATGCCCAGCCGCGCGCCGGCCGGCAGTTGCATGCCTTCCACGACGGTGTCGCGCGTGACCTCCCGCGGGTACATGCCGATGGGGGCGACCCAGCGTACGGACTCCTCGAAGGCGCGCGCGTAGAGGGATTCGTCAGCGAGCACCTGGGCCAACTGGTCCGGGTTGGCCAGCAGCGCCCACGCGGTGGTGCCCAGGACGTCGCGCGGTTCGTTCAGGCCGCCGCCGATGGTCATCTTCATGTTCGCCCGGATGGCCTCGAGCGGGATCGGCATGGAGGTGAGCCCGGACAGCAGGCTGGCATCCGGATTCTTGCGCAGGTAGGGCAGGATTTCGTCGATCGCGTCGTCGACTTCGTTGTACGACTGTTCCGACTTGGCCCAGACGTCCGGGTCGTCGGCGTAGTTGCCGGTGCCGTCGATCATGGTCTGCGACCAGCGTTGCATGTCTTCCTGGGTGGCGTTGTGGAAGCCCATGATCAGCCGCAGGTTTTCCGCGGCGTAGGGGGCGGCATACTCCCAGACGAAGTCGGCGCCCGGGCCGGCCGCCTTCAACTGCGCCAGGTATTTGTCGCTGTTGGCCTGGAAGATGGCGTTCCAGTGCTCCTTGATGGCCTTGGGCCGCAGCACGTTCCCGTAGGATTTCCGGTCCACCTCATGCTCCGGGTCGTCCTTGCGCAGCATCGAGTGGCCCATGGCCCGCTTCATGAGCGAATTGGTCTCGTTGGCGGAAAAACGCTCCTGGTCCTGCTCGATCACGTGGCAGGCCTGGTAGCTGGTAACCATGTACCGGTTGACCGCGGGCACCCAGTGCACGGGTGCTTCGCTCCGCAGCTTTTGATAGATCGGATACGGGTTCCGGTAGAGATCCGGGATGGTGACCCAATCCGCGGTGGGAACCGGGCGGGCTTCGGTGGCGGCGGTCATTCTCGCTCTCCTCGTCGTGGTTGGTCCGGAAACGGGTTGCCGGAGCCTTGCCGGCGGGCCTCGCACCGTACCCGGCGTGAGGTGTGTCTCCTCCGAGTGTGACAGCAGACATATCCGCCGGTAAAGTTCATAAAGAGGGGAAATATCCTCCGAAAAACCTTGGTTTACATTTTCGCGGCGCAGGAGGCACGTTGGTCCGGTACACGCTGCGGCAGCTGGCGTACTTCGTCGCAGTGGCAGAGGCCGGCACGATCGCCGCCGCCGCCGACGAACTCCATGTCTCACAGACGGCAGTGGCCGCGGCAGTGAAGGAACTGGAGCGTATTTTCGGCACCCAGCTCACGGTCCGCCGCAAGGCACACGGCGTCAGCCTGACACCTGCCGGCCGGCAACTGCACGCCCGCGCCGCTACCTTCCTGCGCGAGGCCGAGGAGCTGGAGCTAAGCACCAGCAGCGGCGGGGGAGAGCTGGCCGGCCCGCTGGTGGTGGGCTGCTACCTGACCCTGGCGCCGACTGTCCTGCCCGGGCTGCTGGAGCGTTTCGCAGCCGAGCATCCCAAGGTGCAGCTGGACTTCGTCGAAGGCACCCAGGATGCCGTGCAGGACAAGCTGTTCACGGGGGAGCTGGACCTGGCCATCGTCTACGACATGGATCTGCGGCCGGGACTGGAGTCGGTGCAGCTGGACGCCATGCATGCCTACGCGCTGTTGCCGGCCGACCACCGGCTGGCCCGCCGGGAGGCGGTGAGCCTTGCCGAGCTGGCCGAGGAGCCAATGATCCTGCTTGATGCGCCGCCGAGCAGCCATCACACGATGTCGGTGTTTCGTGATGCTTCCGTCGTGCCGAAAATCAGGTACCGCACCACGGACTTCGAGCTGACCCGCTCGCTGGTCGGGCGGGGCATCGGCTACTCAGTGTTGGTGCAGCGGCCGTCCGGCGATGCCACCTATGAAGGCCGGACTTTCACCGCGTTGCCGATCGAGCCGGCGGTCCGCCCGGTAGGCGTGAAGATCGTCTGGCCCGAAGGGATCAGGCTGACCGACCGAGCCGCGGAGATGGTCAGGTATGCGGTGGAGGCCCATGCGCCCCGCCAGGGTGGTGGCTCCGGCCGTTGAGTGCTTACAGCTGCGACATCGAAAAGGCGAGACCCCGATTGGCTTTCCTCAATCGCTAGTGTGATCTAGGCTATAGCAGTGCCTCAAACATCGCTTTCACACCGGTTGCCTCAGCAAACCTCCGCAGCCGTCATTTCCGCCCGGGACGTCGTGAAGACCTACGGCGATTTCAACGCCGTCGACGGCATCTCCTTCGAAGTCCCGGCGGGGGAGTCGTTCGGGCTGCTCGGACCCAACGGTGCGGGCAAGTCCACGACGATGCGGATGATCGGCGGCGTCTCGCAGCGGACGTCCGGCGACCTGAGCATCATGGGCCTGGACCCGGACCGACACGGACCCGAGGTGCGGGCGCATCTGGGCGTCGTGCCGCAGCAGGACAACCTGGACGAGGAACTGAAGGTCCGCGACAACCTGATCGTTTACGGCCGCTACTTCGGGCTGCCGTACTCCTACCTGCGCCCCAAGGCGGACGAACTGCTGGAGTTCGCGCAGCTGACGGACAAGGCCAAGGCGAAGGTCGATGCCCTCTCCGGCGGCATGAAACGGCGGCTGACCATCGCCCGTTCGCTGATGAACGATCCGAAGGTGCTGCTGCTCGACGAGCCCACCACCGGACTCGATCCGCAGGCGCGCCACATCCTGTGGGACCGGCTCTTCCGGCTCAAGGAAGCGGGCGTGACCCTGATCCTGACCACGCACTACATGGACGAGGCCGAGCAGCTGTGCGACCGGCTCATCGTGGTGGACAAGGGCAAGATCATGGCGGAAGGGTCGCCGTCAGCCCTGATCCGCGAACATTCCACCCGCGAGGTCCTCGAGCTCCGGTTCGGTTCCGAGCGGAATACCACCGTGGCACCGGAGCTCGCCGGCATCGGGGAGCGGCTTGAAACGCTGCCGGACCGTGTGCTGGTCTATGCCGACGACGGCGAGGCGGCCCTCGAGCAGGTGTCCAACCGCGGCCTGCGCCCGATCACGTCCCTGGTGCGGCGCTCCAGCCTGGAGGACGTCTTCCTCCGGCTGACCGGCAGGAGCCTCATTGACTGAGCAACAGCCCACGCAGGTGCCGGGCGGTCAGGACATGGAGAGTCCGGCGCGCGCGGCCGAAGAAACCAGCGTGCGCGCGTCCCAAGAAACTCCGGCGCGCCCGGCCGAAGAACCAGCGGCGCCCACGGCCCAAGAGCCCGGGCGGACCGCGACCGC
>NZ_JBNHGL010000064.1:0-13448 GCF_059091245.1 Arthrobacter sp. Y3225116 | reverse complement strand
GGCCTTGCCGGTGCCGCGCCGGCGCAGTTCCAAGGCGGCGGTCAGCGCCAGCCGGGTGCCGGAGGCGCCGATCGGATGGCCCAAGGCGATGGCCCCGCCGTGGATGTTGCACTTCTCCAGCGGGTAGTCCAGGTCCTGCAGCGACTGCACCGCCACGGCGCCGAAGGCTTCGTTGATCTCGATGAAGTCCAGGTCGGCCGCGGTCCAGCCCGCACGCTTGAGCGCCTGGGTGATCGCGTTGGACGGCTGCGACTGCAACGAGGTGTCCGGTCCGGCCACCTGCCCCGGACGGCCGACGACGGCGAGCCAATCCAGGCCGTTGTCCTCGGCAAAGCCGCGGGTCGCGACCACGACGGCGGCCGCGCCGTCGGACAGCGGGGAGGAGTTGCCGGCGGTGATGGTGCCGTCCTTGGCAAATGCCGGGCGCAGCGGGGCCAGGCTTTCCACGCTGGTCTGCGGGCGGACACCCTCGTCGCTGTCGACCACCAGGTCCTCGCCCTTGCGCTGCGGCACCGCGACCGGGACGATCTCGTCGTCGAAGACCCCGTTCTTGGCGGCGGCGGCGGCGCGCTGGTGGGAGGCGGCGGCCACTTCGTCCTGCGCTTCGCGGGGAATGCCCAGCTCGGCGTTCCGGCGCTCGGTGGAGACGCCCATCGACTCGTGGTCGAAGGCGTCGGTGAGGCCGTCGTGGGCGGTGGCATCGAGGGCGGTCAGGCTGCCGTAGGTCCAGCCCTGGCGGGAACCGGGCAGCAGGTGCGGGCCGTTGGTCATCGACTCCTGCCCGCCGGCCACCACCACTTGCGCCTCGCCGCAGCGGATCAGCCGGGCGGCGTCGGTGACGGCGGCCAGCCCGGAGAGGCAGACCTTGTTGATCGTCACGGTCGGCACGTTCCAGCCCAGTCCGGCGGCGATGGCCGCCTGCCGGGCGGGGTTCTGGCCGGCGCCGGCCTGGATGACGTGCCCCATGATGACCGCGTCCACCTGTTCGGGGGCGACGCCGGAGCGTTCCAGCGCCGCGGCGATGGCCTTGCCGCCGAGCTGGACGGCGGTGAAGGATGCGAGCTGGCCGTTCAGTCGTCCCGTGGGCGTGCGTGCGCCGTTCAGGATGACGACGTCGTCGCGGCTGCTGTTGTTCTCGGCCATGGTCTTCGTGCCTCTTTTCCGCGCCCGGTGGCCTGCGCAAGCAGGGGGCCACCGGGCTGCTGCCGTCGGTATGATCTGCTTCACAGATTACCCGGGTTTGGGCAACTCGCCTGAAGCGCGGGCCGGAAATTGCCGGCCGGGCGGTATATGCTGGTGGCGTTGTCCCGGGGAAGACAACCGCGAAGACGCCCCTTTCGCACCGCGTTTCGCACCGCAGGCCGCTCGTATCCCGATGGCGGGGGAGCGGTGGCTGGTGCCTGCCCGGCATGTTGGACAAGCCGCGACGCGGTGCCGTACACTAAGTATTTGCGTCTTCCCTCAAAACCTTTGGCCTTCATATAGCGGTGGGCTTCGCCACGCCCTATCTGTGTTTAACTGCAGATCGTGCGGCGGGCAAGGATCATATAGCGGATCCAGGTGATGTCCGGACCCCATTCGGGGTGCCGGCGGTGCGGAAGCGCAGGACAAGCCTGAAGGTCTGTGGAAGGATCCCTCTTGGTCGCCTCGAGCACCTCTAATACCGATACCGCTAACAGCCTGCTGGACGCCTCGTCGAACGACGGAGCAACCCGGCGGCTCTCATTCGCCAAGATTCACGAACCTCTTGACGTTCCCAATCTGCTCGCCCTTCAGACCGACAGCTTCGACTGGCTGGTCGGCAACGAACGCTGGAAGGCGCGCGTAGCCAAGGCCCAAGAAGAAGGCCGCCAGGGTGTGGCCGGCACCTCCGGCCTCGCCGACATCTTCGAAGAGATCTCCCCGATCGAAGACTTCCAGGGCACCATGTCCCTGAGCTTCTCGGAGCCGGAGTTCGCCGATCCGAAGTACACCATGGCCGAGTGCAAGGACCGCGACGCCACGTTCTCCGCGCCGCTGTACGTCAAGGCCGAGTTCATGAACAACAACACGGGCGAGATCAAGCAGCAGACCGTGTTCATGGGCGACTTCCCGCTGATGACCGACAAGGGCACCTTCGTCATCAACGGCACCGAGCGCGTCGTCGTCTCCCAGTTGGTCCGCTCGCCGGGCGCCTACTTCGAGAAGACCGCCGACAAGACCAGCGACAAGGACATCTTCACCGCGAAGATCATCCCGTCCCGCGGCGCCTGGTTCGAGCTGGAAATCGACAAGCGCGACCAGGTCGGCGTCCGCCTCGACCGCAAGCGCAAGCAGTCCGTGACCGTGCTGCTCAAGGCCCTGGGCTGGACCGAGGGCCAGATCCTGGAGACCTTCGGCGAGTACGACTCCATCCGCGCCACGCTGGAGAAGGACGCCACGCAGACCCAGGAAGAAGCCCTCCTGGACATCTACCGCAAGCTGCGTCCGGGCGAGCCGCCGACAGTCGAGGCTGCCCAGTCCCTGCTGGACAACCTGTACTTCAACCCCAAGCGCTACGATCTGGCCAAGGTCGGCCGCTACAAGATCAACCGCAAGCTGGGCATCGACAAGCCGCTGACGGATCCGGACGCCTCGGTCCTGAACAATGACGACATCGTCGCCATGATCAAGTTCCTGGTCGCCCTGCACGCCGGCGAGACCACCATCCCGGGCAAGCGCGACGGCGCCGACCACGACATCCGCGTCGAGATCGACGACATCGACCACTTCGGCAACCGCCGCATCCGCGCGGTCGGCGAGCTGATCGAGAACCAGGTCCGCACGGGCCTCTCCCGCATGGAGCGCGTGGTCCGCGAACGCATGACCACCCAGGACGTCGAGGCGATCACGCCGCAGACCCTGATCAACATCCGCCCCGTGGTGGCGGCGATCAAGGAATTCTTCGGCACATCGCAGCTGTCCCAGTTCATGGACCAGAACAACCCGCTGGCCGGCCTGACGCACAAGCGCCGCCTGTCCGCGCTGGGCCCGGGCGGCCTGTCCCGCGACCGCGCCGGCATGGAAGTCCGTGACGTGCACCCCTCGCACTACGGCCGCATGTGCCCGATCGAGACCCCTGAAGGCCCGAACATCGGCCTGATCGGCTCGCTGGCCTCCTACGGGCGGATCAACGCGTTCGGTTTCATCGAGACCCCCTACCGCAAGGTCATCGACGGCCAGGTCACCGACCAGGTCGACTACCTCACGGCCGACGACGAGATCGAGTGCGTGATCGCCCAGGCGAACGCCCCGCTCACCGAGGACCTGCACTTCGAAGAGGACCTGGTCCTCAGCCGGGAGCGCGGCGGCGGCGGCGAGCCGGTGCTCGTGCCGGCCAACGAGGTCGACTACATGGACGTCTCCCCGCGCCAGATGGTGTCGGTGGCGACCGCCCTGATCCCGTTCCTGGAGCACGACGACGCCAACCGCGCGCTGATGGGCGCGAACATGCAGCGCCAGGCCGTGCCGCTGCTGCGTTCGGAAGCCCCGCTGGTCGGCACCGGCATGGAGCGCTACGCGGCTGTCGACGCCGGCGACTCCGTGGTTGCCGCCAAGCCGGGCGTGGTCACCGAGGTCTCCGCGGACCTGGTCACCGCCCTGAACGACGACGGCACCGAGACCCGGTACCCGATCATGAAGTTCGCCCGCTCCAACCAGGGCAACGCGTACAACCAGCGCGTCCTCGTCTCCGAGGGCCAGCGGCTGGAAACCGGCAGCATCATCGCCGACGGGCCGTCCACCGACCAGGGCGAACTGGCGCTGGGCAAGAACCTGCTCGTGGCGTTCATGTCCTGGGAGGGCCACAACTTCGAGGACGCGATCATCCTGTCGCAGCGCGTGGTCTCCGACGACGTGCTGACCTCCATCCACATCGAGGAGCATGAGGTTGATGCCCGCGACACCAAGCTCGGTGCCGAGGAAATCACCCGCGACATTCCGAACGTGTCGGAGGAAGTGCTCTCCCAGCTGGACGAGCGCGGCATCATCCACATCGGCGCCGAGGTCGACGCCGGCGACATCCTCGTCGGCCGCGTGACCCCCAAGGGCGAGACCGAGCTGACCCCGGAAGAGCGCCTGCTGCGTGCGATCTTCGGCGAGAAGTCCCGCGAAGTGCGCGACACCTCCCTGAAGGTTCCGCACGGCGAGTCCGGCACCGTGATCGGCGTCCGGATCTTCGACCGCGACAACGACGACGAGCTGCCCCCGGGCGTGAACCAGCTGGTGCGCGTGTACGTGGCGCAGAAGCGCAAGATCACGGACGGCGACAAGCTCGCCGGACGCCACGGCAACAAGGGCGTCATCTCCAAGATCCTGCCGGTCGAGGACATGCCGTTCCTGGAAGACGGCACCCCGGTCGACGTCGTGCTGAACCCGCTGGGTGTTCCCGGCCGCATGAACGTGGGCCAGGTGCTGGAAATCCACCTCGGCTGGGCCGCGAAGCAGGGCTGGAACATCGAGGGCAACCCGGACTGGGCCAAGGACCTGCCGAACCTGCCCCGCCAGTCGGGTCCGACGACGGTGGCCACGCCGGTGTTCGACGGTGCCAGCGAGTTCGAGATCACCGGGCTGCTGGATGCCACCAACCCGACCCGCGACGGTGAGCGCCTGATCGGCGCTTCCGGCAAGGCCCGTCTGTTCGACGGCCGCTCCGGCCAGCCGTTCCCGGATCCGGTGTCCGTGGGCTACATGTACATCCTGAAGCTGCACCACCTCGTGGACGACAAGATCCACGCGCGTTCCACCGGCCCGTACTCGATGATCACCCAGCAGCCGCTGGGCGGTAAGGCGCAGTTCGGCGGCCAGCGCTTCGGCGAAATGGAAGTGTGGGCCCTGGAGGCCTACGGCGCCGCGTACACCCTGCAGGAACTGCTCACCATCAAGTCCGACGACATCCACGGCCGCGTCAAGGTCTACGAGGCAATCGTCAAGGGCGAGAACATCCCGGAGCCGGGTGTTCCCGAATCCTTCAAGGTGTTGATCAAGGAAATGCAGTCGCTCTGCCTGAACGTGGAAGTACTCTCCACCGACGGCACCGCGATCGAAATGCGTGACTCGGATGAAGAAGTCTTCCGGGCCGCGGAAGAACTGGGCATCGACCTTTCCCGGGCCGAGCCGAGTTCCGTCGAAGAGGTCTAGCCGCGCCGGCCGGCCGCCGGTGCCTTGGAGCACCGCGGCCGGCCCGCGCACGGCGCCCCTCTTTCCGTAACCCGACAGACTTTCAGATTTAGAGAACCAGAGAGAACAGGGACCATATGTCCAGCGAATCCTCCTTCGGCCTCATGCGCATCGGCCTTGCCACCGCGGACGACATCCGCGACTGGAGCTACGGCGAGGTCAAGAAGCCGGAAACCATCAACTACCGCACCCTGAAGCCCGAGAAGGACGGCCTCTTCTGCGAGAAGATCTTCGGACCTTCCCGCGACTGGGAGTGCTACTGCGGCAAGTACAAGCGCGTGCGCTTCAAGGGCATCATCTGTGAGCGCTGCGGCGTCGAGGTCACCCGTGCCAAGGTCCGCCGCGAGCGGATGGGCCACATCGAGCTGGCCGCCCCGGTCACCCACATCTGGTACTTCAAGGGTGTCCCCTCCCGCCTGGGCTACCTGCTCGACCTGGCGCCGAAGGACCTGGAGAAGGTCATCTACTTCGCCGCCTACATGATCACCAGCGTGGACGAGGAGCGCCGCCACGAGGAACTGCCCAACCTGCAGGCCGAGCACGACCTGGAGAAGAAGCAGCTGGCCGACACCCGCGACTCCGACATCGCGGCGATCGCCAAGGACCTCGAGGACGAGCTGACCCGCCTGGAGGGCGAGGGCGCCAAGGCCGCCGAGAAGAAGAAGGCCCGCGACTCCGCCGACCGCCAGATGGCCAATGTGCGCAAGCGCGCCGACGCCGAGATCGAGCGCCTCGACATGGTCTGGGACCGCTTCAAGAACCTCAAGGTCGCTGACCTCGAGGGCGACGAGGGGCTCTACCGCGAGCTGCGCGACCGCTACGGCCTCTACTTCGAAGGCGCCATGGGTGCCGAAGCCATCAAGAACCGTCTTGAGAACTTCGACATGGCTGCCGAGGCCGAGTCCCTGCGCGACATCATCAAGAACGGCAAGGGCCAGCGCAAGACCCGCGCCCTGAAGCGGTTGAAGGTGGTCAACGCTTTCCTGACCACCACCAACTCGCCGCTGGGCATGGTGCTGGACGCCGTTCCGGTGATCCCACCGGAGCTTCGCCCGATGGTGCAGCTGGACGGCGGCCGCTTTGCGACCTCCGACCTGAACGACCTGTACCGCCGCGTGATCAACCGCAACAACCGCCTGAAGCGCCTGCTGGACCTGGGCGCGCCGGAAATCATCGTCAACAACGAAAAGCGGATGCTGCAGGAAGCCGTGGACTCGCTGTTCGACAACGGCCGCCGCGGCCGTCCGGTCACCGGACCGGGCAACCGTCCGCTGAAGTCGCTGTCCGACATGCTCAAGGGCAAGCAGGGCCGCTTCCGGCAGAACCTGCTGGGCAAGCGCGTTGACTACTCCGGCCGTTCCGTGATCGTGGTCGGCCCGCAGCTGAAGCTGCACCAGTGCGGCCTGCCCAAGCAGATGGCGCTGGAGCTGTTCAAGCCGTTCGTCATGAAGCGGCTGGTGGACCTGAACCACGCGCAGAACATCAAGAGCGCCAAGCGGATGGTGGAGCGCTTCCGCCCGCAGGTCTGGGACGTGCTCGAAGAGATCATCACCGAACACCCGGTGCTGCTCAACCGTGCACCTACCCTGCACCGGCTGGGCATCCAGGCGTTCGAGCCGCAGCTGGTCGAAGGCAAGGCGCTGCAGCTGCACCCGCTGGTGTGCGCCGCGTTCAACGCCGACTTCGACGGCGACCAGATGGCCGTGCACCTGCCGCTGAGCCCCGAGGCCCAGGCCGAGGCGCGCATCCTGATGCTCTCCTCGAACAACATCCTGAAGCCGTCGGACGGCCGTCCGGTGACCCTGCCCTCCCAGGACATGATCATCGGCCTGCACCACCTGACCACCAAGCGCGAAGGCGGAACCGGCGAAGGCCGTGTCTTCTCCAGCCCGGCGGAGGCCATCATGGCCCACGACGCCGGGGAACTGCACCTGAACTCCGTCGTCAAGATCCGCGTGCCCGGCTTCGTGCCCAGCGCGGACCAGCCGGCACCGGAGGGCTGGGAAGAGGGCCAGGAAGCGCTGATCGAAACCTCGCTCGGCCAGGTCATCTTCAACGACACGCTGCCCGATGACTACCCCTGGGTGGCGCGCGTGGCGGACAAGGGCCAGCTCTCGGCGATCGTGAACGATCTGGCCGAGCGCTACCCGAAGGTCGTCACCGCGGCGACGCTGGACAACCTCAAGGACGCCGGGTTCTACTGGGCGACCCGTTCCGGCGTGACCGTGGCGATCTCCGACATCGCGGCCCCGGCCGAAAAGGCCGCCATCATGGAGGGCTACGAGACCCAGGCCGCCCGCGTCGAGTCCCAGTACAACAAGGGCCTGATCGCCGACGACGAGCGGCGCCAGGAACTGATCGACATCTGGAACAAGGCGACCAATGAGGTTGCCGACGCGATGCGGAAGAACCTGACCAAGGAGAACACCATCAACCGCATGGTGTCCTCCGGAGCCCGCGGCAACTGGCTGCAGGTCCGCCAGATCGCCGGTATCCGTGGTCTGGTGGCCAACCCGAAGGGCGAGATCATCCCGCGCCCGATCAAGTCCTCCTACCGTGAGGGCCTGTCGGTGCTGGAGTACTTCATCGCCACGCACGGTGCCCGCAAGGGCCTGGCCGATACCGCGCTGCGTACCGCCAACTCGGGTTACCTGACCCGCCGCCTGGTGGACGTTTCGCAGGACGTGATCGTGCGCGAGATGGACTGCGGCACCGAGCGCGGCCTGACCACGGTCATCGCCGAAGCCGACCACAACGGTGAACTGCGCCGGGCCGAGGAAGTGGAGAACTCCGCTTACGCCCGCACGCTGGCCACCGACGTGGTGAACTCCGAGGGCACCGTGGTGGCGCCGGCCGGATCCGACGTCGGCGATGTGCTGATCCAGGAACTGATCGACGCCGGCATCACCGAGATCAAGGTGCGCTCGGTGCTCACCTGTGAGTCCGCCGTCGGTACCTGCGCGCTCTGCTACGGCCGCTCGCTGGCCACCGGCAAGACCGTGGACATCGGCGAGGCCGTCGGCATCATCGCCGCACAGTCGATCGGCGAGCCCGGTACCCAGCTGACCATGCGTACCTTCCACACCGGTGGCGTGGCCTCCGCGGAAGACATCACCCAGGGTCTGCCCCGTATCCAGGAGCTCTTCGAAGCCCGTACCCCCAAGGGTGTCGCGCCGATGGCCGAAGTGGCCGGACGCGTGTCCATCGAGGACGGCGAACGCCAGATGCGCGTCATCGTCACCCCCGATGACGGCTCGGAAGAGATCGCCTACCCGGTGCTGCGCCGTGCACGCCTGCTGGTCGAAGACGGCCAGCACGTGGACGTCGGCCAGCAGCTGGTCACCGGTGCCAAGGACCCGAAGCAGGTGCTGCGCATCCTCGGCCCGCGCCAGGCGCAGAAGTTCCTGGTGGACGAGGTCCAGACCGTGTACCGCAGCCAGGGCGTCGGCATCCACGACAAGCACGTGGAAGTCATCGTCCGCCAGATGCTGCGCCGCATCACCGTGATCGAGTCCGGCGAGACCGACCTGCTGCCGGGCGAGCTGGCCGAGCGGAGCCGCTTCCAGGCGGAGAACCGCAAGGCCGTCTCCGAGGGCAAGCAGCCGGCCAACGGCCGTGACGAGCTGATGGGCATCACCAAGGCCTCGCTCGCCACCGAGTCGTGGCTGTCGGCCGCGTCCTTCCAAGAGACCACCCGCGTCCTGACGCAGGCGGCCATGGAGGGCAAGTCCGACCCGCTGCTGGGCCTGAAGGAGAACGTCATCATCGGTAAGCTGATCCCGGCCGGCACCGGCCTGGACCGGTACACCCAGGTGTCGGTGGAGCCGACGGAGGAAGCGAAGGCCAACCTGTTTACCGGCCCGAGCGCCTTCGGCGACTTCGACTACGCCGGCGCCGACGGTTCGCTGACGCCCGAGTTCCACGCCATCCCGCTGGATGACTACGACCTGGGCAGCGACTACCGCTAACCGCAAGCACGGAACCGCCTCCTGCTCCCCGATACCGGGGCAGCGGGGGGCGGTTTCCGCGTTTAATGGGCCTGGCGGCCGCGGCGCACGTGAGATTCTGGGAACATGGCCAATTCCCCGTCCGGTGACTCGATGCTGGACCGGCTGGTGCGCATCCTGTCTGCGTTCGAGCCGGACAAGCCGGCGATGACCGTCGCCACGCTCTCCCGCCGGGCGGAGGTGCCGCTGGCAACGACCTACCGGCTGGTGGAGGCGTTGTCCCGCCACGGGCTGCTGACGAAGGAGGGCCCCGGTGAGATCCGGCTCGGGCTCCGGCTGTGGGAGCTGGCCAACCGGAGCTCGCCGGCCGTGGACCTGCGGCAGGCCGCCATGCCGTTCATGGAGGACATCCAGTCCGTGGTGCGCCAGCACACCCAGCTGGCGGTGCTGCGCGAGGACGAAGTCCTGGTGATCGAGCGGCTCTCCAGCCGCGGCTCCGTGGTGAACCAGGCCCAGATAGCCGGCCGCATGCCGGTGCACCGGACCTCGATGGGCATGGTGCTGCTGGCCTATTCGCCCAACCACGTCCAGGAGTCCTACCTGACCCGGCATCCGGAGGCCGTGGCGTCGGCCGACCCGGTGTCCTTCGACCTGCGCCGGCACCTGGCCGACATCCGCAAGCGGGGCTACGCGGCGTTCGACGGGCGGATCGACGTGGACACCACCGGCATCGCCGTCCCCGTGCTCGGCCCGGCCGGCCGGCCGCTGGCGGCCCTCGGCGTGGTGGTGCCGCTGGGCTTCGAGAACTTCCACGCCGTGGTCCCGGCGCTGATGACGGCGGCGCGCGGGATCTCCCGGGCCATGGGCGTGGCGCTGTGACGGCGGCGGCAGCCAGCGCCGTCGTAATTCTCATTCAATGAGAACGCCGGGGCGGAATGCGTGTCGCCGGGCTCACACTGGTGAAGAGACGGCTTCCTCTTTGACCCAGGAGACTTACCCATGGCGCAACCGCAGATCATCAAAACCAAGGTTGGAATCGTCGGCGGGGGACCGGCCGGCCTGATGCTCAGCCACCTGCTGGCCCGGCACGACATCGACAACCTCGTGGTGGAATCCCGTGACCACGACACCATCCACAACACCCACCGGGCCGGCATCCTGGAGGCAGGCTCAGTCAAGATGCTCACCGACACCGGCGTCGACGGCCGCGTGCTGACCGAGGGCGACGAGCACGCCGGCATCGACCTGCGCTTCAACGGAGAATCGCATCCGCTGGACTTCAAGGACCTCGTGGACGCCACCGTGACCCTGTACGCGCAGAACGAGGTCTTTTTGGACCTGGCAGCTGCCCGCAGGCGCGACGGCGGCGACGTGCGCTACGAGGCCGAGGTCACCGAGGTGCTGGACCTGGAGACCACCACGCCCAAGTTCAGGTTCACGGACAAGGACGGCGCCGCCTTCGAGGTGCACTGCGACATCCTGGTGGGTGCCGACGGCTCCCGCAGCTTCTGCCGCCGCGCGGTGAAGGGGGAGCAGGACTACAAGATCGAGTATCCGTTCGCCTGGTTCGGCATCCTGACCGAGGCCCCGAAGAGCGCCCCGGAACTGATCTACGCGAACTCGCCGCACGGCTTCGCGCTGATCTCCCAGCGCAGCGAGACCGTCCAGCGCATGTACTTCCAGTGTGATCCGGCCGAGAACGTGGACGACTGGAGCGACGACCGCATCTGGGCGGAACTGCAGAAACGGGTCGACGGGCCGGACGGCTTCCAGCTGAAGCAGGGACCGATCTTCGACAAGACCGTGCTGGCCTTCCGCTCCTTCGTGCGGGAACCGCTGTCCCACGGGCGCATGTTCCTGGCCGGCGACGCCGGGCACACGGTGCCGCCCACCGGCGCCAAGGGCCTGAACCTGGCCTTCGCGGACGTCAAGGTGCTCTTCGAGGCCATCGACTCGTTCTACTCCACCGGCAGCGACGCCCTGCTGGAGGGCTACTCCGACCTGGCCCTGCAGCGGGTCTGGAAGGCGCAGAACTTCTCCTACTGGATGACCAGCATGCTGCACACCCGCACGGATGCCTCGCCCTTCGAGACCAAGCGTGCCCTCGGCGAACTGGCCACCGTGACCGGTTCCCGCTTCGGGCAGCAGTATTTGGCCGAGTCCTACACCGGCTGGCCGCACAAGTAACCACTCCGCCCGCACCGCGCCGGGCGCGCAGACCCCGAACCATCCACAGCCACAACGGAAAGGAGTCCCGATGAGCGACGCAAAAGCTCCGGACGAGGCTTTCGAGGACGAGACGTTTGACGACAGCCACCTGCTGGACCCTGCCGCCACCGCGGATTCGCAGGAAAAGATCAGCCGGGAAATCGCCGACAGCCACGAGGCGTACCGCAAGAGCGTGGAGGCCGGCGGCGCCGAAGAGACGCAGCCGCGCATCGACTTTGCGCCCTACCGCTCCTCGCTGCTGCGCCACCCCACCAAGGACCTGCACCACGCGGACCCGGAAACCATCGAGCTGTGGAGCCCGGCCTTTGGCGAACGTGACGTGCACCTCCTGGAGTCGGACCTGACCATCCAGCACAACGGCGAGCCGATCGGCGAGCGGATCATCGTGCAGGGCCGTGTCCTGGACGGCGACGGCCGCCCGGTGCGCAACCAGCTGGTGGAGGTCTGGCAGGCCAACGCCGCCGGCCGCTACGTGCACAAGCGCGACCAGCACCCGGCCCCGATCGACCCGAACTTCACCGGCGTGGGCCGGTGCATCACCGGGCCCAACGGCGAGTACAAGTTCACCACCATCAAGCCGGCACCCTACCCGTGGAAGAACCACCACAACGCCTGGCGCCCGGCACACATCCACTTCTCGCTGTTCGGCACGGACTTCACCCAGCGCATGATCACCCAGATGTACTTCCCGGGCGACCCGCTGTTCCCGCTGGATCCGATTTACCAGTCGATCACCGACCCGGCGGCCCGCGAGCGCCTGGTCGCCACCTACGACCACTCGGTCACCAGCCACGAGTGGAACACCGGCTACCGCTGGGACATCGTCCTTTCCGGCAGCAACCGCACATGGATGGAAGAAGGCGAGGAGCACTGATGAGCGAGTCCACCACCAAACTGGTGCCCACCCCGGGCCAGACCATCGGCCCGTTCTACGGCTTCGCGCTGCCCTACGAGAAGGACAGCCAGTTGGTCCACCGCGCGCACGCCGGGGCCATCCGGCTGCACGGCGTGGTCTACGACGGCAACGGCACCGTGATCCCCGACTCCTTGCTGGAGATCTGGCAGGCCGACGAGCACGGCAAGATCTCCCGCGAAACCGGTTCCCTGGTCCGCGACAACCACACCTTCACCGGCTTCGGCCGCGTGGCCGTGGACAACGTGGGCCACTACACCTTCACCACGGTCAACCCGGGTGCCACCGAGCCGGGCAAGGCCCCGTTCATCTCCCTGGTGGTTTTTGCCCGCGGCCTGCTGAACCGGCTGTTCACCCGGATCTACCTGCCGGAGGACACCGAGGCGCTGGCGAACGACCCGCTGCTGTCCTCGCTGCCGGAAGAGCGGCGGAACACGCTGATCGCGGAGCGCGAACCGAACGGCGACCTTCGCTTCGACATCCGGCTGCAGGGTGACGGCGAGACCGTCTTCCTGACCTACCCGGGGATTTAGGCCGGTATGAATCCAGCGGACCACGCTGATTTCGGGCTGCTGTCTCCGGCCTCGGCCGGGACAGCAGCGTCCCGTTTAACCAGCGACTACCAATTCATCCAGGCCATGCTCGACGTGGAGCTCGAATGGACCCGCGTGCTGGCCGACGCCGGCCGGGTGGCCGCGGACGCGGTCCCGGCGGTCGAGCGGGCCTCGCGCGCCGACCTCTACGACGCCGCGGGGCTGGCCGAGCGGGCCCAGGGCGGCGGCAACCCGGTCATCCCGCTGCTGGCCGACCTGCGGGCGGAGATCAAGAAGCACGACCCGGCCGCCGTCCCGGCGATCCACCGGGGCGCCACCAGCCAGGACATCCTGGACAGCGCCCTGATGCTGATGGCCCGCCGCGCGCTGGCCGGGATCGTCACCGACCTCAAGTCCGCCGCCGCGGCCCTGGGGCGGATGGCGGACGAACACCGCGCCACCGTCACGGTGGCCCGCACCCTGACCCAGCATTCGCTGCCGTCGACGTTCGGGCTCAAGGCCGCCAACTGGCTCTCCGGCGTGGCCCAGGCCGGCGTCCGGCTGGAGCGCGTGGCCGGCGAACTGCCGCTGCAGTGGGGTGGCGCGGCCGGCACCATGGCGGCGCTGACC
>NZ_JBNHGL010000063.1:0-13574 GCF_059091245.1 Arthrobacter sp. Y3225116 | reverse complement strand
GCCGTGGAGCTGGCCCGCCAGCCCGCAACCTGCCGTCGCGCGCGGCTTTGACCCGCCGCCGAAGCCGTGGCTGGGCGGACACCGCGGCGTCGATTTGGCGGTTCCGGCCGGGGCAACGGTCCTCTCCCCCGCCGACGGCCGGGTCAGCTTCTCCGACCGGGTCGTCGACCGGCCGGTGGTCACCATCGATCACGGCAACGGCCTGCGCAGCAGCCTGCTGGCCGTGGCATCCGAACTGCGGGCCGGAGATGCCGTTTCGTCGGGCGATCCGGTGGGAACGGTTGCCCCGAGCAGCCATTGCGCATGCCTGCACTGGGGCGTCCGTCGCGGCGACGTTTATCTCAATCCCCTGCAGTTCGTCATGGACCTGCGGCCCTCGGTATTGCTGCCGGTTCCGGATGGCTAGACGAACGCCGCCAAGCCGGTGATCGCCCGCCCTGCCACCAGGGAGTTGATTTCGTGGGTTCCCTCGTAGGAGTAGATGGCCTCGGCGTCGGCGAAGATCTTGGCCATTTCGTAGTCGGCCACGATGCCGTTGCCGCCCAGGATGTTGCGGCCCAGGGCCACACTTTCACGCATCCGGGCGGTGGTGAACGCCTTGGCCAAAGCGGACTGCTCGTCCTTGGCCTGTCCGGCGTCTTCCAGCTGCGCCAGGCGGACCATCATGCCCATCGAGGCGACGGTGTTGCCGAGAATCTGCACCAGCTGGTCCTGCACCAGCTGGAACGATGCCAGCGGCTTCCCGAACTGGTGCCGCTCCACGGCGTAGCGCCGGGCCACATCGAAGGCAGCCATCTGCTGCCCCACCGCCTGCCAGGCGACGGCAAGCCGCGTCACCTTCAGCACCTTGTTGGTGTCGCGGAAGCTGTTGGCGCCCTTGAGCCGGAAATCATTGGGGACCACCACGTTTTCCAGGGTGATGTCCGCGTTCTGCACGGTACGCAGGCTGATCTTGTTCTCGATCTTCGTCGCAGCGTAGCCGGGGGTGGCCGTGTCCACGAGGAAGCCCTTGACCTGGTTGTCGGCCAGGTCGCGCGCGTAGATGACGACCCAGTCCGAGAAGGTCGCGTTGCCAATCCAGCGTTTGGCCCCGTTCAGCACCCAGCTGTCCCCGTCGCGCCGGGCCGTGGTGCGCGTGCCCCCGGCGACGTCGGAGCCGCCGAGCGGTTCCGTCAGCCCGAAAGCGCCGATCTTCTTGAGGGCGTAGATGTCGGGCAGCCAGGCCTCCTGCTGCTCCTTCGACGCGAGGACTTCGATCGATCCGGCGAACAGGCCGTCGTGGACCCCCAGGAACGTGGCGATGGAGGTGTCGGCGCGGGTGAACTCCGCGTGGACGAGGCCGGCGAACAAGTTGGAATGCCCCTGCCGCCTGACCGGGCTGACCACGTCCAGGTCCGCCAGTTTCGGAATGATCTCCAGGGGGAACTCCGCCCGGTTCCAGCAGTCGACGGCGATCGGCCGGACTTCCTTGGCCAGCCAGTCGCGGATGTCGTGCAGCCGCGAGCGTTCGGGGTCCGAGAGCATCTCCTCGAACGAGTAGAAGTCTCCATCGGCGTAGGGAAGGTCGTTCGGATCGATGACGCGCTGGCCCATAGTGGCTTCCTTTTCTGTGAACAGGTCGCGGCCCCGGGCAGGAGGCGCCGGGGAAAGAATAAGTTACTGAGCAGTAACTTAGTGCACAACCGGCAATCGGGCAACGGCCGAAGGCGCGGCCGCAGCTTCAGCCGGGGCGCCGGGGCAGCCTCATCCATGGACTCCCGCGGGGGTCCGGCCGGCGGCATGACGAAGGCCCCGGACCATCCTGGTCCGGGGCCTTCTCTGAACGTAGGGCGGGTGGGGCTTGAACCCACGACCAAAGGATTATGAGTCCTCTGCTCTGACCGGCTGAGCTACCGCCCCTCGTTGCCGGCAGCGCCCCGCAGCGCGGGGACCGTTACCGGCACCTTAGACATACTAAGTCCTCCCGACCGGCGGGCGCACGTTGGCCTAGTCGAGGAAGTCGTCTGCCGACGCTCCGCGGTAGAGCTGCTCGAAAGTATCCATGGTCTTGTCGATACCGTGCCGCATCGCCTTCGCGTGGCTGGCTTCGCCCATGGCCTCCAGCCGCTCGGGACTCTGGCCGAGGACGGCGTTGAGCTTTGCCGCAAGATCGGCGGGATCGCGCGGGGCAAACAGGTAGCCGTTGACCCCGTCGTCCACCAGGTGCGGCAGGGCCATCGCATTGGCCAGCACCACCGGTTTACTGGCGGACATGGCTTCCAGGGACACCAAGGACTGCAGTTCGGCGGTTCCGGGCTGGCAGAACACGGCCGCGCGCAGGTACGCTCGGCGCAGTTCGGCGTCGTCCACATGGCCCAGGAACGCGATCCTGCGGCCGAGCCCCATCGCGGCGACCCTCGCCTCGAGGTTCTTTCGCTCGTCGCCGTCGCCGATGATCTCCAGATGGACGTTCAGCGCCGGGTCCGTCATGGCCAGCGCCTCGATCAGCGTGTCCACGTTCTTTTCGACCGCCAGCCGGCCCACAAACAGCACCGTGGGATGCTCCGGCCTCTCGATCGTTTCCCCGGGGGCCAACTCGTAGGCGGCGGCATCGATGCCGTTGGACAGCGGCATCACCTTGTGCAGGAAGGCGTGGTCCCGCATCGCCTTGGCGGCAAGCGGCGTCGGCGTCGTCACCACGGCTGCCTTGCCCATGATCTTGCCCATGTCGCGCCAGGAGTTTTTCGCCACGATGTCCAGGAACCACTGCGGGAACGGCAGGAACGGCTCCAGGTTTTCCGGCATGAAGTGGTTGGTCGCGATGGTGCGGATGCCCCGTCGCACCGCCTCGGCGATGGTGGCCTGTCCGATCATGTAGTGGCACTGGATGTGCACGACGTCCGGTTGGACCTCATCGAAGATCCGCTTGATGTCGCGTCTGATCTCCCAGGGAAAGCAGATGCGCCACGTCTCGTGCGTCGGCACCGAGTGTGAGCGGAGCCGGTGCACCGTCGCCTCCGCACGGTGTTCCACGAAGGTCGGGCCCTTGTCATACCGCCCGGCGATGATGTCGACGCTGTGTCCGCGCTTGGTCATCGCGGTGGCCAGCCGGAACCCGAAGACGGCCGCCCCGTTGACATCCGGCGGGTAGGTATCGGCTGCAATCAGGATCTTGAGGGGTTTCGGTCCGATGTCGTCGCTCACCTGTGGCAGGACTCCTTGTTTCGTGGTCACGGTATTGGTCATCGCGCCGGCCCTATGGTTTTTTGCCCGAGGCTTGGGCCCGGCGCCGGGCTTCTTCCTGTTTCTGCAACACGTCCGGATGGTGCCTCGAGAGGGCAATGACCCCAACAATAGCAACCAAACCTGCCCCCACCATGCCAATCGCAAACACCGGTTCGACGTCGGGCCTGAGCTCTCCGAGGATGAAAATGCCGATGGCGATGCCGACCAGCGGGTCGATCACCGTCAGCCCCGCGATGACCAGGTCGGGCGGGCCGCTGGCATAGGCACTCTGGACAAACCAAGCCCCCAGGCCGGCGGCCGCGGCGACGGCGACGAGCGTGTAGATCGGTACGTTCCCGATGAAACCGCCGCCCGGCTCCAGCAGCCGCAGGCCGATGATCCTCACCAGCACGGCGACGAAACCGAACAACATGCCGGCTCCCAGGATGTAGGCGAAGGCATTCAGCCTGCGCCGGAACATCAGTTCCAGCGAGAGGAAGACGGCAACGACGACGGCCAGCAGCAGGACCGCTGAGAGTTCCTCGTCGGCCCGCACCCGATGGGTCGCGCCGGTGACGTTGACCGCCAGCAGTACGAAAATGGCACTGCCTGCCACACAGGTCGAGATCGCCACCACCGTCACGCGGTTCAGCCGGATCCCCTGGTCCTTGGAAT
The DNA here is from genome assembly GCF_059091245.1 of Arthrobacter sp. Y3225116. Taxonomy (NCBI): domain Bacteria; kingdom Bacillati; phylum Actinomycetota; class Actinomycetes; order Micrococcales; family Micrococcaceae; genus Arthrobacter; species Arthrobacter sp. Y3225116. Next base: position 9,695 of record NZ_JBNHGL010000063.1, on the reverse strand, counting down.
TGATGATCGTGGTGATCACCAGGGCGATGGCGCCGATGGGCTGGACGACGGTCAGCGGCGCGCTCACCAACGCAAACACGTTCAATCCCATCCCGACGGCCAACAGCAGCAGTCCCAGGACCCAGCGGGGATTGCGGAGCATCCGCAGCAAACCGGCGACGCTCATCGCCAGGCCGCCCGTATTGGCTTGGACGGCGCTGGCTTGGCGTTGGGTGCCGAGGGCGAGGAAGAAGGCACCGAGCAGGGCACAGAAGATTGCTAACCAGACCATGGGGTCCCGTCAGGAGATGTCCGTTTCCGCCCGGAGCGCGGGTCAACCACGGTGTGGATCGTTCTGCCCGGCCTCGCGCCGGCGCTTGTACTTGCCCCAGGCCGCCCGCATGTAGCCCAGCCAGGCGAGGACGTGCCCCGCACAGCCCGCGGCCAGGATGGCGTAGGCCAGGGTCAGCAGCCAGTCGTGCCCGAAGCCCTCCACCCGATGGAGCAGCAGCAGCGGAGTTCCCGCCAGCAGCAGGGCCGTCCGGACCTTGCCGATGACCGTGACGGGAAGGTCCGGGCTGCCATGGAACAGGAGCAATGAGAACACGAGGAGGATCGCGTCGGGGATGATGATGGACAACAGCAGCCACCACGGGGCAATGCCGGCCGCGACAAAGGTCGTGGCCACGATGATGAGGGCCAGCCGGTCGGCCACCGGGTCCAGCCACTTGCCGACCGAGGAGATTTGGTCGAGGCGGCGGGCAAGGTAGCCGTCGACCCAGTCCGTGGATCCCAGCACGATCAGCGTGATGGTGGCTGCCCCGTACGAGTGTCGGGCGATCAGCCAGACGAACAGCGGCACCGCAAGGAAACGCAGGACGGTGATGAGGTTCGGGATGGTCCAGAACGTGTGCAGCTCGCGGTACTCGAAGTCGCGCCGCGTCCCGGCACCGATGATCCTCAACGCCGTCCCTCCCCTCAGTCGTCGTTCCACGCTGGGCAGCCGGCTGCGCTGCAGCCGGCTCCCGTGCCGCCGTGCGACGGTGGTAATGGTTATTTTTTCAGCAGCCGCCGGAGCATGACGCCCATGGCGGTCAGCGAGACCGCCAGCGTCGCCAGTGGCTTCCAACGCTCCCTCAGCTCCGGGCCGGCCTCGCTGACGGCTTCGGCGCCTGCCACCAGGCGTTCCGTGGCAGCATCTGCCGCATGCTTCGCCCGGCGCTTGGCCTGTTCCGCACGGGGCTTGGGGTCGACACGGCGGCCGAGATCGTCCCTGACTGCCGCCAAATGGTCGCGGCGCTCCGCGGTACGGGCACGCAGTTCGTCCAACGTCGGAGCCGGCTCCTGCGGTTCCTTGCGCTCCGCCTTTTCCGCCTTGGTCTCCTTTTGGGGCTTTTCGTCCAGTGTCGCCGGATTGAAGCTGCTGCCCTCACGCAACACGCCGACGTCGTACTTGACGCCGCGGATGGCCTCGGCGGGCAGGAGCGGCATGGCCTTCTTGCCCCTCGAGATTCCAATGAGGGCCAGGATGCCGCCGAGGATCAGGAACAAGGCTGCGACAAGCAGGGCCGCCAGCCAGGCCGGCATGATGAGGGCCAGTCCCATGATTGCGGCGACCAAAAGGGAGATGGCCATCAAGACCAGGAACACCAACGCGACCGCCAGGATCGCGGCGGCAATGCCTGCCTTGACGCCCTTGCCCTTGAGCTCGAGCAGGGCCAGCGAGAACTCGTCCTGAAGCTGGCGGGGGGTCAGCTGGCCGGCGAGCCGTGCCAGCCCCGCCGTCGACAACCTGGCGCCGGCAGCGGTGCTTCCGGGCTGTCCGACACGGGCAGCGGCGCTCCCCGGCTGCCCGACACGGGCTGCAGCGCTCCCGGGCGGCCGCAACCCGGTGACGGTGCTTCCGGGAGTCCCCGCACCGGTTGCGGTGCTCCCGGACGTCCTCGCACCGGTTGCGGTGCTTCCGTGGCTTTCCGGACCGGTCATGGGCTCTGCCTCCATCTTGTCGGTAGTGCGCGAGTGTCCATACCTTCAAATTATCATTCTGCCCCAGTCTGGCCCCTCAGCCGTAGGGAGTAGTTTCACTGGAGGGCTGTGGAACAAAAAATAAGAGTAAACGCTTACGTTCACCTGCCCTGCGAACTAGGCTGGCAGGCAGCCGGTGTCCATGCCGTTTCCGCAAGGGATCAGTGATGAGCAAGGTCGTGCAATTTCCACAGCAGTTCCTGTGGGGCGCCGCGACGGCCGCCTACCAGGTCGAAGGTGCGTCCGGCGACGACGGCCGCACCGATTCCATCTGGGATGTCTTCTGCCGGCTGCCGGGAGCGACCGTGGGCGGCGAGACCGGCGAACGGGCCTGCGACCACTACCACCGCTACCGCGAGGACGTCGCCCTGATGTCATCCCTGAACCTGGGCGCTTACCGGTTTTCCACGTCCTGGCCGCGGGTCAAACCGGACGACGCGGGCGTGAACCCGGCCGGCCTGGATTTCTATTCGCGCCTGGTGGACGAACTGTGCGCGGCGGGCATTAAGCCCTGGCTCACGCTGTACCACTGGGATCTGCCGCAGGCGCTGCAGGAGAACGGCGGCTGGGCGAACCGGGACACCGCCTACCGCTTTGCGGAGTATGCCCTGGCGGTCCATGAGGCGCTCGGTGACCGGGTACGCGTCTGGACCACGCTCAACGAGCCATGGTGCTCGGCGTTCCTCGGCTATGGTTCGGGCGTCCATGCCCCGTGCATCCAGTCGAGGCCGCAGGCACTGGCGGCCATGCACCACCTGCTGCTGGGGCACGGGCTGGCCACCGACGAACTGCGCCGCCGGGATCCGGCCGCCGAGCTGGGCCTCACCCTGAACTTCACGGTGGCGGATCCCCTGAATCCGGAGGATCCCGTCGATGTGGACGCCGCCCGCCGAATCGACGGCCAGTTCAACCGCGCGTTCCTGGACCCCGTCTTCCGCGGTTCCTACCCGGCAGATTTTCTGGTGGACGTGGGGCCGTACGGACTGGAAGCCAGGATCCGGGACGGCGACCTGGCTCTGATCGGAACCAGTATCCAGGTGCTGGGGGTCAACTACTACCACGGTGAGGCGGTGACCGGGCACCCCCGCCCGGACGCGGAAAACACGCATGCCGCCCCGGTCGAGCGGCCGGTGGCGCCGCCCTACCCCGCGGCCGACCATGTCAGCTCTGTTCCCCGCGGGCTGCCCACGACGGCGATGGGTTGGGAAATCCAGCCGGAAGGACTGCACCGGCTGCTCGTCCGTTTGCAGCACGAGTACAGCGGGCCGGCCGGGACGGCGCTCTTCGTCACCGAGAATGGGGCGGCCTTCGACGACGAGGTCTCGGCCGACGGCGCCGTGCATGACCGGCAGCGGCTGGAGTTCCTGCGCGCGCACATCCTGCAATGCCACCGTGCCATCCAGGACGGCGTGGACCTGCGTGGCTACTTCGGCTGGTCCCTGATGGACAACTTCGAGTGGGCCTGGGGCTACAGCAAACGCTTCGGCCTGACCCGGGTGGACTACGCCACCCTGGAGCGCACCGTCAAGGACAGCGGCCGCTGGTATGCGCAGGTCGCGGCCGGCAACCGGGTCGCCTCGGCCTAGCCAAAGAAAAATCCCGCAGCCGGGGCGGGGTGCGGGATTTTGCCTTGCAGCTCCCCCGACTGGACTCGAACCAGTAACCCTTCGATTAACAGTCGAATGCTCTGCCAATTGAGCTACGGGGGATTGAAGCGAGTAAAACTCTAGCAGGACGGCGCCGCGGAGACGAAATCGGCCTCGCGGAGGACCCCGGACGCACAGGATCCCCGCCTCCAGCAAGAAGACGGGGATCCTGTGTTTGTCCGCTCCCCCGACTGGACTCGAACCAGTAACCCTTCGATTAACAGTCGAATGCTCTGCCAATTGAGCTACGGGGGAAAGAAATCATCCGCCACCGGCGGTTTGACCTCCAACAGCATACTCAATGGAGGCCGGAACTTGCCAATTGAAGGCCCGGCCTACTCCGCGCGAAGGGCGCGCCGTTGCATCTCCAGTTCCATCAGTTCACGGTTGATCTGCTGGAAGCTCTCGGGATCGGACGTTGGATCCATCCGTTGCAACTGGCCCAGCTTGTCGGCCTTCAGATGGGTGATCTGCAGGTCCTGCAGCCGGTTCAGGATCCCCCGGCAATACAGCCGCAGGGCGTCGTCGTTTTGGGCAGGCAGCGGGGTCACCGCAAGTTCCGAGACGAAGGTGCGCAGCTCCTCCGGGACCTCCTGGCGGATGGTCTCCACCCACTGCGAGGGTGTGGCACCGGAAACACCGGCCGCCCGGACGGCGCCGTGGATGGCCACATGCACGGGCGCCAGGAAGCGGGCCTGCATGAACTGTTCCCACTGGTTGGCATCGAGGAGGCCGGGCTGCTGGATGGCCACTTCCAGTGCCTGGTGTTCCAGGCGGACTACGGGATCACGCAGGTCCGGCCGCGGAAAGGCGGGGGGTGGCGCGTACTGGCCGGATTCCCGGGCGTAGTCCATTTCTCCGCCGGCCGCGGCGCCCCGGCCGTAGCCGTGCTGCGCGGCGTGCCCGTAGGCAGGCCGGCCGTCCTGTTGCCGGGGGGAAGGATTTCCCGGATTCCATGCGTCCCGGCCCTGCTGGCCGCCGCCGCGCCGGTAGGGTCCGGGCGGCTGCTGGTTGCCGCGGTTCGATTCCTGCCCGCGGTCCTGCTGGCCCCGCTCGCGGCCCGCCGCCCGGGTCGCGGATTCCTGTCCCCGTTTGGCGGCCCCGGCCACCGCGCGGGTGACGTCTTCGATGTCCATGCCCAGCCAGCCGGCGAGTTCACGCGAGTAGCCGGGTCGCATGGCGGGGTCTCTGATCTCGGCAACCACCGGTGCCGCGGCACGCAGGGCCTGGACCCTTCCTTCAACCGTGTCCAGGTTGAACTTCTTCAGGGTGGCCTTGATCGCGAACTCGAACAGCGGACGGCGGGAGCTGATCAACTCGCGCACCGCACCCTCGCCGTGGCTCAAACGCAGGTCGCACGGATCCGCGCCGCTCGGCTCGACGGCTACGTAGGTCTGGGCGACGAAGCGCTGGTCTTCCTCGAAGGCCCGCAGCGCGGCCTTTTGGCCCGCCTCGTCGCCGTCGAAGGTGAAGATGACCTCGCCGCCGGTCCCGTCGTCGGAGAGCAGGCGCCGGGCAATCTTGATGTGGTCGGTGCCGAAGGAGGTGCCGCACGTCGCCACGGCCGTCCGGATGCCCGAAAGGTGGCAGGCCATGACGTCCGTGTAGCCCTCCACGACCACCAGTTGGCGGTTGCGGGCGATGTCCCGTTTGGCCAGGTCGATGCCGTACAGGACCTGCGACTTCTTGTAGAGCGCCGTCTCCGGCGTATTGAGGTATTTGGGCCCCTGATCGTCCTCGAAGAGCTTGCGGGCACCAAATCCTATGGTCGCTCCGGTCAGGTCGCGGATGGGCCAGATGAGCCGGCCGCGGAAACGGTCATAGATCCGGCTGTTCCTGCCGTCGGAGCCGTCCGATCCGCCGGAGAACATGCCGGTCATGCGCAACTCGTCCTGGGTGAAGCCGCGGCCGGTCAGGTGCTTGAGCAGGCCGTCCCAGCCCTGCGGGGCATAGCCCACGGCGAACTGTTCCGCGGCGGCCTGGTCGAAGCCACGTCCGGAGAGAAACTCCCGGGCCGTCGCGGCACCCGGGCTTTGGAGCTGCTCCCGGAAGAACTCTGCGGCCATCTTGTGTGCGTCCAGCAGCCGCTGCCGCTTGCCCACGTCCTCCCGGCGGGGGCCGGTGCCGCCGTCTTCGTACCGGAGCGTGTAATTGATGCGGTGGGCGAGTTTCTCCACGGTCTCGCTGAACGTGGTGTGATCCATCTTCTGCACGAAGGAGATGACGTCGCCGCCCTCGCCGCAGCCGAAGCAATGGTAGGTGCCCACCTGCGGACGGACGTGGAACGACGGCGACCGCTCGTCGTGGAAGGGGCACAGGCCCTTGAATGAACCGATGCCGGCCGACTTCAACGTGACGTAGCCGTCGATGACTTCCTTGATGTCGGTACGCTGGCGGACTTCATCGATGTCTTCACGCTTAATGAGTCCGGCCATAGTCCCATGGTATGCAGCCGTGCCAAATCGGCGGCGGAACCGCCGGCGGCTTGTGCCGGAGCGCCGCGCGCAGCCGCCTGTGGAGGGAAGCTGCGGCGGCCCGTTATCTCACAGGAGGGTGCGGTGGGACCCCATCAGGCGTTCGTGCAGCGCCAGTGCGGAGACATCGGTGAGCGAGGCGATCTGGTCAATGACCACGCGAAGGCGTCCGCCGTCGTCGTCCGCATCCCGCCAATCCGAGGCGAAGGGCTCCTCCAGATGCTTCTCCCCCGTGGCATGGAGCTCGCTGACCAGGTCGTGCAGGATCTCCTGCTGGTGCTCGTAGACCGGCTGGCGCAGGTCCGCGGTCATCACGAATGTGGTGGCCAGGCCCTTCATCACGGCGATCTCGGTGGCGGTCTCCTGCGGCACCACCAGCTCCGCTCCGTAGCGGGTCAGCTGCTGCGGGCCGTAGATGGAGCGGGTGGCTTCCATCGCGCTCGAGCAGAAGCGGCCGATCAGCTGGCTGGTCATGTCTTTCAGCGCTGCCATTGCCTTGCGGCTGCCGTCGGCCTCGCGCACCCAGACGCCGGAGCGCTCCAGCCGGATGAGCGCCTCGTCCACTTCCTGGGCGTCGCTGGAGGGCAGGTACCACTGCTGGGTGTAGCCGATGACCCGGCTGCGGGTGTCGGCGCTGTCCAGCCACTTGAGCTGGATGCGTCCGGCCACGATCGCGTCTTCGACGTCGTGCACGGAGTAGGAGATGTCGTCGGCGAGGTCCATCACCTGGGCCTCCAGGCAGGACCGGCGCGCCGCGGCGCCTTCGCGCAGCCAGTTGAACACGGGAAGGTCGTCTTCGTAGGCGCCGAACTTGCTGGTGCGCTTGCCGTGGATCACCGGCGCGTCGTCGGCGGACCACGGGTATTTGCAGGCCGCGTCCAGGCTGGCCCGGGTCAGGTTCAGCCCGGCCGGCGATCCGTCCGGGCGCAGGATCTTGGGCTCCAGCCGGGTCAGCAGCCGCAGGGTCTGGGCGTTGCCTTCGAAACCGCCGATGGCGTGGGCCGCGGCGTTCAGCGCGGTCTCCCCGTTGTGGCCGAACGGGGGATGGCCCAGGTCGTGGGACAGGCAGGCGGCGTCCACCACGTCGGGGTCGCAGCCCAGGGTACGTCCCAGTTCGCGGCCGACCTGGGCCACTTCCAGGCTGTGCGTCAGCCGCGTCCGCACGAAGTCGTCCGTGTCCGGGGACACCACCTGGGTCTTGGCGCCCAGCCGCCGCAGTGCCGACGAGTGCAGGACCCGGGCCCGGTCGCGTTCGAACTGCGTGCGGTAGGTGCTCTTCGGCTCCTCGGTGTACCAGCGTTCCTGGTCGAACTCCGTGTAGCCCGGCGTGGGCGGGGCCGGGCGCCCGGTGCGTACCTTAGCCACCGGAGACGTCCAGTTCAGCGGCGGCGATCATGGCCTTGTGGTCCGCGTTCAGCTCCCGGCTGGACAGCCAGCCGTCGGGCAGCGCCGTGCGTTTGGGCGAACCGGCCCGGCCGCGCGGGCCTTCGGCGTCCGCCCCGGGGTAGGGAGCGTCGGCATCCAGTTCGGCCAGCAGTTCGCGCAGCACCCCCAAGGTAGGCACTTGGGCCAGCGCGGCACGCAGCTCTCCGCCCACCGAGTATCCCTTGAAGTACCAAGCCACGTGCTTGCGGATATCCCGCAGGGCCTTGCCCTCGTCCTCGAAGTAATCCACCAGCAGCTCGGCATGACGGTAGAAGCTGTCCGCGACGTCCTTCAACCCGGGGCGGAAGCGCCTGTCGGTTCCTTCGAAGGCGGCCTGCAGGTCGCCGAACAGCCATGGACGGCCTTGGCAACCACGGCCGACGACGACGCCGTCCACTCCCGTTTGGTGCACCATCCGCACCGCATCCTCGGCGCTCCAGATATCTCCGTTGCCCAGCACCGGGATATCCGGCAGGGCTTCCCGCAGTTCGGCGATCGCGTTCCAGTCGGCCTTGCCCGAGTAGAACTGGCTGGCGGTGCGGCCGTGCAGTGCCACGGCCGCAACCCCGGCGTCGCGGGCTATCTTGCCGGCCTCGATGAAGGTCAGGTGCTCGTCGTCGATCCCCTTGCGCATCTTGATGGTCAGCGGCACGTCGCCTTTGGCGGCCTCGCGGGTCGCGGCCTGGATGATCGCGGTAAACAGTTCGGTTTTCCAGGGCAGCGCCGAGCCGCCGCCGCGGCGGGTGACCTTCGGCACCGGGCAGCCGAAGTTCAGGTCGATGTGGTCGGCGCGGTCTTCCTCCACCAGCAGCCGGACGGCGGCGCCGACGGTCTTGGGATCCACGCCGTAGAGCTGGACGGACCGCACGTCCTCGTCCTCATCGTGCGAGATGATCCGCATGGACTCCCGGTTGCGTTCGACCAGCGCGCGGGACGTGACCATTTCCGCCACATACAGGCCGCCGCCGTACTGGCGGCAGAGCCGGCGGAACGCCTTGTTGGTGATTCCGGCCATGGGTGCCAGCACCACCGGGGTGTCGACGGTTATCGGTCCGAGTTTGAGCGGCGGAAGCTCGAGCTTGGCGGCCGATTCGGGGGCAGCGGTAAGTGTCACCCCACCATTCTCTCAAAACCGGGCAAATCCGTCCGCCGGGCACCCACGCCTGTGGACTTACGGCCCGGCCCGCTTCGCCGCGTTCCTCCGCGCCGCCGGGGTTCGTCCGCGTCCGCGGGACAGCCGGGCCGCGCTTGGGCCGTCAGGCGCGCAGCAGGCCACCTGCCGCCCGGCGGCCGTCAGGCGCGCAGCAGGCCGCCGAGGGCGCTGTCCGTGAAGTGTTCGAGCAGGTCCTGCGGGTCCCGGTACACCTCTGCCGCGCCGGCGTGGAGCAGGGTCGCAGCGGGGGTCCCGCCGCATTCGAGGCCGATGCACGGGATCCCGAGTTCTCCCGCCGCCTGGACATCCCACACGGCGTCGCCCACGAAAACGGTGTCTGCGGGCTGCAGGCCCGCAGCGTCCAGGGCCGCTTGCAGGATGTCCGGCGCCGGTTTGCTGTTCTCCGCGTCCGCGGAGCTGGTGGCGGCGGTGATGGACCCGTCGGCGTCGATCACGCGGCGCAGCACTTCCAGCTCCGTTCCCTCGGCGGAAGAGGCCAGCACGACGGCGAAACCCTCCTCGGCGGACCGGCGCACCAGCTCACGGGCACCGTCGAAGCGGCGCAGGGCCGGCCAAAAGGTGGAGAAGACCGTTCCGTGGGCGGCCTTGAGATCCTCGTCCCGGGACTGGTCGCGGTCCTCGTCGAGCAGCTGCGCGATGAGCCTGCCGCCGCCCATTCCCACGCAACGGTGGATGGCCGCCATCGGGACGTCGAGACCCGCCTGCCGGAAGGCCTGCCACCAGGCCAGCACGTGCAGGTAGTTCGAGTCCACCAGCGTCCCGTCCACGTCAAACAGCACGCCCTTCATGAGCACTCCTCCCGACGACGGCGATGGTTCTTTCGGCACCTGCGCGGGCGCGGCGCCACTGTGTGCAGTCTAGCCGCTCGGGTCGCCGGGCCCGAACGCCGAATTAGGCCACCTGGAGCTGGACGGGCACGACGCCGAGTCGAAGGCATCCGCCGTGGCCCGCGAACGCGATGGACTGGACTGG
>NZ_JBNHGL010000062.1:0-13861 GCF_059091245.1 Arthrobacter sp. Y3225116 | reverse complement strand
GGCATGCTGGGCAGCTGGGCTGGCGCTGCCACACGCGCCGCCGGGGGTGGCCCTGCTGTCCGCGGGCGTGCTGTTGGGAACCGCCTGTGCAGCGGCAGCCCGTTTGCTGTTGCCGCTGCGGCCGGTCCGGCTCCTGCCTCGACCTGCCAGCTTGCCGGCACGCCACCATCGGACCAGGCCCCGGGAAGACCCGCCTCAGCCAAGATCCCCCCGGCAGGCAAGTCTGCACCACCCACACGCCCGGCAGCAGGGGCACCCGCCTCAATCCCGCGTCCGACCTCGGCGCGGCGGCGGCGCGGGCGGCATTGCCGTCGTCGTTGTGCTGTGCAGTTGCACCGGGCTGCTGGCACTGACGGTGGGGCTGCAGCAGGCGGAGCGGCTGGCGGGGCCCATCGGGACGGCCATCACCGCCGAGCAGACCGTCACGGCTCGCCTGGTGGTCACCGGGGACGCCGCGGAGGTCGAGGCGCCGCGGCAGTTTGGCAGCGGGCCGCGTTTCCACCTGACCGCCACCATCGTAGAGGCCACGGCCGACCGCGTGCGGTTCGAGGCCCACACGCCGGTGCTGGTCCTCGGCGGGCCGGAGTGGGCCCACGTGCGGTTCGGCGAGCGGCTGCGGACCTCCGGCAAGCTCGTCCGGGCGGACCCGGGCCAGGCCGTCGACGCCCTGCTGATAGCAGCCACCGCCCCGTCGGAGCGCTCGGCACCACCCCTGGACGCGTGGGTCTCGGCCCTGCGCGGCCAGTTCGTGGTGGCGCTCGCGGGATTGCCACCCGACGCCCGGGGGCTCCTTCCCGGGATGGTGCTGGGGGACAAGGAACACCAGGGTGCGGACCTCGAGGAGGCCATGCGGCGTACCGGGCTGACGCACCTTCTCACGGTCAGCGGCGCCAATGTTTCGTATGTGCTGGCCTTCATCTACCTGCTCGGTTCGGCAGTCAGGCTGCCCCGGTGGGCGAAGGCGGTAGCGGGCCTTGTTGGTCTCGCCGGATTCGTGCTGCTGGTCCGGCCGGAGCCCAGCGTGCTGCGGGCGGCGGTGATGGGTTCGCTGGGAGTGGTTGCGGTGCTGAGCGGACGGCGCAGGGCAGCGCTGTCCTTCCTGGCCGTTGCGGTGCTGGTGCTGCTGATCGTCGATCCGTGGCTGGCTGCCAGCTACAGCTTCGTGCTCTCGGTGTTGGCAACCCTCTCCCTCGTGCTGCTGGGGACCGCGTGCTCCCGCCGCCTGCAGCGCTTCCTGCCGGTCCCGCTGGCGCACGCGGTCGCCATGCCGCTGGCGGCGCAGGTCTTCTGTGCCCCGGTCATTGTCCAACTCCAGCCCGAACTGGCCTTGTATGCTGTCCCCGCCAACGTGGCTGCGGGACCGCTGGTCCCCTTCATCACGGTCGCCGGGATGATCGGGACGGGACTGCTGCCGCTGTTTCCCGGACCGGGCGCGGCGGTGCTGCATGCCGCGGGCTGGATGACCTTGTGGATCGCAGCCGTCGCCCGCTGGTTCTCCGAATTGCCCATGGCCGCGCTGCCGTGGGCGGGTGGCCCGCTGGGTGCCGCCGGAGCGGCGGGTGCCGGTTTGGCGCTCCTGTGGGGATTACGGGCCGCGGACAGGCGGCGGCATCCGCAGGAGCAACACCTTGGGTGCGACGACGTCGCCGGGTCGGAGTTGCGGGGGCGCGGCTTCGCTTCCGGCATGCGCCCTACGTTGCTCAAGCTGATCTGTTGGACGGCCCTGCCCGGGCTCGCGGCAGGGGCGCTGGCGGGTGCACTGCTGCGGCCGGCACCGGCGGGGGAGTGGGACGTGGCGGCCTGCGACGTGGGACAGGGGGATGGGTTGGTGGTGCGCACAGGCGAGGGCAGCGCGATCGTGGTGGATACCGGCCCCGACCCGGAGGCGATGGACCGGTGCCTTGAAGGACTCGGCGTGGTACGGATCGACCTGCTGGTGCTGACTCACATGCACCTGGACCACTATGGCGGACTCGCGGGAGCCGTTGCGGGACGGCAGACAGCGCGAGTGCTGTACTCGAGCGCCGAGGCAGCGCCGCCGGCTTCCGTGCTGGCCTCGCTTGAGGACCGGCGGCTGCAGGCAGAACGTGCCTTCGCGGGCTTGTCCGGCTCGTCGGGCGCAGTTGCATGGGCGGTGCACTGGCCGGTGGAGGGCGGCGGCGGCCTGTCCGAAAACGACGCGAGCATCGTCATCGACATCACGCTGCCATCGCCTGCCGGGGGATCGACGCGGATGCTGCTGACCGGCGATCTGGAGGAGGAGCAATTGCCGGCCCTGATACGCCGGTTGGGCCCGGACTTCGCCGTCGACGTGCTCAAGGTCAGCCATCACGGCGCACGGAACGGGGGAACCGAACTTATCACCGCGCTGCGGCCGGCCGCGGCCCTGATCTCCGTGGGCGCCGGCAACGATTACGGCCATCCGGCGGGCGAAATCCTGGCGGCGCTCCAAGCGGCCGGCGCGCACGTCCTCAGGACCGACGAGCTGGGAACGGTCCTCGTGGACGTCGGCGACCGGGAATTGTCCGTCCGCGCCAACCGCTAGCCGGGCAGCGGGGGCCCGAGCCGGCCGGGCAGGGGAGAACTGTGCCAAGTGGGTAACGAGAACTGAGCCAAGCGGGCAGCGGAGACCCGGGCCAGGCGGCAGCGGGCAACTACTTTGGGCAAAAGGCCCGGATCGTGAAACTCTTGACCTGAACAAGGAGGAAACTGCCGTGAACCCGCCACCCGGATCCCGCTCTTCGGCCGCCAAGAAGAGTGCCGTCACCGTGTCCTGGCGTGACGTCGAGCCGGCCGCCGTCGTGCTCGTCAGCGGTCCGGAAGAGTACTTGGCCCACCGGGCCAAGGAACGCATCCGGGGCCTCCTGCGCGGCCGGCACCCGGACCTCGAGCTGGTCCAGCTCGATGCCTCCGCCTACACCACCGGCGAGCTCATCATGCTGGCCAGCCCCAGCCTCTTCGGAGAAGCTAAACTCATCGAGGCGTCGTCCCTGGCGCAGATGAACGACGAGTTCCTCACGGACCTGCTGGCCTATGTGGCGGCACCGGCCGAGGACGTCTGGCTCGTCCTGCACCACGGGGGCGGAACCCGCGGCAAGAAACTGCTGGACGCGGTCAAGGCTTCCGGTGCCCCCGTGGTCGACTGCCAGGCCATGAAAAAGGACTCCGAAAAACTGGACTTCGTCAGGCAGGAGTTCAAGTCGGCCCGCCGGGCCATCGAACCCGCCGCGGCCCAGGCCCTGGTGGCCGCCGTCGGCTCGTCCCTCCCGGACCTGGCAGCCGCCTGTTCCCAATTGATTTCCGACGCCGACAGTGCGGTCACCGAAGAGACGGTCGAGAAGTACTACGGCGGGCGGGTCGAGGCCACCGGATTCAAAGTCGCGGATGCGGCCGTATCCGGCCGCGGCGCGGCCGCGCTGTCGTCCCTCCGGCACGCCCTGGCCACGGGGGTGGATCCCGTGCCGATCGTTGCCGTGCTGGCCATGAAGCTGCGCCAGATTGCCAAGGTCAAGAGCGCGTCGGCCAATGCGCGCGATCTGGGCATGGCGCCGTGGCAGTTCGACCAGGCCCGCAGGGACGCGCGCTTGTGGGAATCAGATGCCCTGGCCCGCTGCATCCAGGTTTTGGCCGAGACCGATGCCCAGGTCAAAGGCGAGGGCCGCGACCCGGAATATGCCGTGGAGCGGGCCGTCACCTTGATCGCCACCAGCGCGCGCCGCTGAACCTCAGGCGCCGCTGGCTCTTCCGCCGTGTCCGCGGACCCGGCTGCCCATGGTCAGGATCGCATGCAGCGGGATGGCTGTGTCCACCCCATGAAGACCCCCGGCGCCCGCGGACACAACCAAAGGTACCCTCCGGGCGGGCCGTCGTCTGCAGCCGGACGGCCGGACGCACAAAAGCCGGAGGCCACCACCCCGAACGGGTGGCGGCCTCCGGCCTCGGCTTAGGTCGGCCTTTCGGCCGGAACGCGCTGCTTAGAGCGCGTTGACCTTCTTGGCCAGCGAAGACTTGTGGTTCGCGGCGTTGTTCTTGTGGATGACACCCTTGCTGACGGCCTTGTCGAGCTTCCGGCTAGCGGCAACCAGGGCGGTGGCGGCGGCGTCCTGGTCAGCGGACTGGACGGCACCGGTCACGGCGCGGATGGCGGTCTTCAGCTCGGACCGAACCGAGATGTTGCGCTGGCGTGCCTTCTCGTTGGTGAGGATGCGCTTCTTCTGGGACTTGATATTGGCCACGAAATAACTCTCTTTGTTGAGGAACTTGGTCTTTTGAGGGCAGTCGGTCCGGTCATTGACTGAGCGGCGTGGGGTACCGTAATGGCAACCGGCCCGAGGTGCCCGTCGACCTGCGCGGACACACAGCTATAAATGTTAGCAGATCCGTGCTCAGGACGGCGGACCTGCGCGCGACCGACACGCCGCGCCCCGGCCGCAGTTCAGCCCGCCGCCCCTCCGATCAGCTCCAGCCGCGGCGGCGCATGGCCCGGGCAACCTCGTCGAACGAGGCCCGCGGCAGCACCGCTCCTTCGCGCCGGACCCGATCCGGCTCCAGTTGCAGCACGCGGTCGAGCTTGACTTCACTCGGGCTGCCCCGGACGTCCCAGGCGCCGGAGCCCAGATCCAGGTAGTCGCCGTCGCGCCGGCCGTCGTTGTTCCGGTCCCGTGTGGTCAGCATGAGCGCCAGCAAGCGGCCGCGGTGGTAGCCGATGACCAGGACGGGCCGGTCCTTGCCCCGCGTGTGGTCCTCTTCATACGGCACCCACGTCCAGACGATCTCGCCGGGATCCGGCGCGCCGTCGGCCTCGGGGGAGTAGCTGATGGTCCCGGTGCCCCGGTAGTCGCCCGGATACGCCGAGCCCGGACCGGTTTCCGTGCCCCGGGGACCGGCCACACCTCCGGGAGGCCGGCCCTGCCTGCCGGCCACCGGACCGCGCCGCGGCGTGGAACCTCCGGAGTGTCCGGCGCCGGACAGCCCGCGGACGACCCGGACGGCGGAGCGAAGGAGACGGTTGAGGCCGCGCTGGGAAAATGCCATGGCCCTAGGCTACCGAGGGCGGCACGGGCGGGAAATCGGCGCGTCTGTCGTTTCGGCGCGGCCGCGAGAACGGCAGGTCTGCCGGTTCGGCACCTGCGCGAGAGCGGCGGGTCCGTCGATCCGGCACATGAGCGATCTCGCCGGCTACGCGCCCGGGTGCGCGGATCCCGGGCCGGCGTGGGACACTTATAGTTGAGCAAATTCAGCGTGCTGGTCGACCCGGCCGCATTGCCGTAGCCCGCTTGTCTGAGAGTAAGGAACCATCTGTGTCACCGATGGCCCGCACCGCGCCGGTGCCTGCCGCCACCGATCCGGCGATCATCAGGAACTTTTGCATCATCGCCCACATCGACCACGGCAAGTCCACTCTTGCCGACCGGATGCTCCAGCTCACCGGCGTGGTCCAGCCGCGCGACATGAAGGCCCAGTACCTGGACCGGATGGACATCGAGCGGGAACGCGGCATCACCATCAAGTCCCAGGCCGTGCGCATGCCATGGGAGCTTGACGACGTCAGTTACGCCCTGAACATGATCGACACCCCGGGCCACGTTGACTTCACGTACGAGGTTTCGCGGTCGCTGGCAGCCTGCGAAGGCGCGGTCCTGCTGGTGGACGCGGCCCAGGGCATCGAGGCCCAGACGCTGGCCAACCTCTACCTGGCGATGGAGAACGACCTCACCATCATCCCGGTCCTGAACAAGATCGACCTGCCGGCCGCGCAGCCGGAAAAGTACGCGGCCGAGCTGGCGAACCTGATCGGCGGCGATCCCGAAGACGTGCTGAAGGTCTCCGGCAAGACCGGCGTGGGCGTCGAAGCGCTGCTGGACAAGATCGTGCGCGACCTGCCGGCCCCGACGGGCGACGCGGACGCACCGGCCCGCGCGATGATCTTCGACTCGGTCTACGACACCTACCGCGGTGTGGTCACGTATGTCCGCGTGGTCGACGGAAAGCTCTCGCCGCGCGAACGCATCCAGATGATGTCCACCCGTGCCAGCCACGAGCTGCTCGAGATCGGGGTCAGCTCGCCCGAACCCACCCCGTCCAACGGCCTGGGCGTCGGGGAGGTCGGCTACCTGATCACCGGCGTGAAAGACGTCCGCCAGTCCAAGGTCGGCGACACCGTCACCAACCTGCTCAAGCCGGCCGCGGAGTCCCTCGGCGGCTACGCAGACCCCAAGCCCATGGTCTTTTCCGGGCTCTACCCGATCGACGGCACGGACTACCCGGTACTGCGCGACGCGCTGGACAAGCTCAAGCTCAACGACGCGGCACTGATCTACGAGCCGGAGACCTCCGCGGCCCTCGGCTTCGGCTTCCGCGTCGGCTTCCTCGGGCTGCTGCACCTGGAAATCACCCGGGAACGGCTCGAGGCCGAGTTCAACCTGGACCTGATCTCCACGGCCCCCAACGTGGTTTACGAGGTCACGCTGGAGGACAAGAAGGTCCTGACGGTCACCAACCCGAGCGAATATCCCGACGGGAAGGTTTCCGAGGTCCGCGAGCCGATGGTCTCGGCGACCATCCTCGCGCCCAACGAGTTCGTCGGCACCATCATGGAGCTCTGCCAAGGCCGCCGCGGCGAGATGAAGGGGATGGACTACCTTTCAGAGGACCGGGTGGAGCTGCGCTACCGGCTGCCGCTGGCGGAAATCGTCTTCGACTTCTTCGACAACCTCAAGTCGCGCACCCGCGGCTACGCCTCGCTGGACTGGAAGGCCGACGGCGAACAGGTGGCCGACCTGGTCAAGGTGGACATCCTGCTGCAGGGCGAACAGGTCGACGCGTTCAGCGCCATCACGCACCGCGAGAAGGCCTACAGCTACGGCGTGATGATGACGTCCAAGCTGCGCGAACTCATCCCGCGCCAGCAGTTCGAGGTGCCCATCCAGGCCGCCATCGGTTCCCGGATCATCGCGCGCGAAAACATCCGCGCCATCCGCAAGGACGTGCTGGCGAAGTGCTACGGCGGCGACATCTCCCGTAAGCGCAAGCTGCTGGAGAAGCAGAAGGAAGGCAAGAAGCGGATGAAGATGGTCGGCCGCGTGGAGGTCCCGCAGGAGGCCTTCATCGCCGCGCTGTCGTCGGATGACTCCAAGGACAAGGCAAAGAAGTAGTTCCGCAGTGCTTGTGACAACAACGACGACGGCGGAGGCGCGCCTCAGTGCCTAGCGTCCTGCCCGTGGGGGACCCGGCGCCGGCCGACGGCCTGCTGCCCGCACAGGCGGCGGCCGGCGCGGAAGACCGCGCGTTCTGCCTGTATGTGCACATCCCGTTCTGCCGGGTTCGCTGCGGCTACTGCGATTTCAACACCTACACCGCCAAGGAACTGGGTTCCGGCGCGTCGCAGGATGAATACTCGGGCACCCTGAACACGGAGCTGGAGCTGGCCGCGCGGGTCCTGCGTGACTCCGGCGTGCCGGAGCGGCCGCTGTCCACAGTGTTCTTTGGGGGCGGCACGCCCACCCTGCTGCCGGCGGCGGACCTGGCGTCCATGCTGCGCCGGGCCGCGGGCCTGTGGGGTTTGGAGCCGGGCGCCGAGGTCACCACGGAGGCCAACCCGGACTCGGTGACGCCGCAGTCGCTGGAGATCCTGGCCGACGCCGGATTCACCCGGGTGTCCTTCGGCATGCAGTCGGCCGTGCCGCACGTCCTGCAGGTGCTCGACCGCACGCACGACCCGGAGCGGGTGCCGCAGGCGGTGCAGTGGGCACGCGACGCCGGGTTGAACGTCAGCCTCGACCTGATCTACGGCACGCCGGGCGAATCCACCGCGGACTGGGAAGCCAGCCTCGACTCCGCGATCGCCTGCACGCCGGACCATATCTCCGCCTACGCCCTGATCGTCGAGGAAGGCACCAAGCTTGCCGCCCAGATCCGGCGCGGCGAAGTGCCCGGCATCGACGACGACGACCATGCGGCCAAGTATGAGATCGCCGACGCGCGGCTCGGCGCGGCAGGCTTCGGCTGGTACGAGGTCAGCAACTGGGCCCGCACTCCCGAGGACCGCTGCCGGCACAACCTGGCCTACTGGCGCGGGGACGACTGGTGGGGAGCCGGTCCGGGCGCACATTCGCACGTGGGCGGCGTTCGGTGGTGGAACGTGAAGCACCCCGCGGCGTACGCCCAGCGGCTGGCCACGGGGGTATCTCCGGCAGCCGGCCGCGAAACGCTGGACACCGGCACCCGCCAGTTGGAACACGTGATGCTCCAGACCCGCATCATCGACGGGCTGCAGACCCGGGACCTGGGGCCGAACGGCCGGAAGGCCGTGGCCGGGCTGATCGCCGACGCCCTGGTCGACCCGGCCGCGGCCTTCGCCGGGACCATCCGGCTCACCCTCAAGGGCCGGCTGCTGGCCGATGCCGTGGTGCGGCGGCTGCTCGAGGACTGACCGAGCCGGCCTCCAGCGACCGGCCGATCCGGTGCAGGGCCGCCTCGTAGGCGGAGTCCCAGCTCCAGCCGGCCGCCGGGGCGCCCGCCAACTCCAGCGAGACGAGCCCGTGGACCTGGCCCCACACCACGCCGACCATGGACGCGACGTCGTCGTCCGATGCCCCGGGCAGGGCGGCGGCGACGGCGGCAAACAGCGGCGCGATCGCCGGCTCCGCGGCGCCGGGCGTCGGCTGGCACGGCACCTGGCTGGCCAATGAACCGCCGAACATGAGGCCGTACAGGACAGGATGCTCCAGGGCCCACGCCCGATAGGCCCTGCCCAGCGCCTCCAGTCCGTCGGGAGCGGCGCGCTGCTGGGAGGCCGCGAAGGAGGCGAAACCGTCGTCGAGGATGGCGGTGAGCAGCTCCGCCTTCCCGCCGAAGAGCGAGTACACCGCCGTCGTTGACGTCCCGGCCGCCGCCGCGATCGCCCGGAGCGACACGGCGGGGGCGCCGTCGCGGGCGATCAGGGCCGCGGCAGTGTCGAGGAGCGTGCGGCGCAGCGAATCATCGTGGACTATGGGTCTTGCCATGCCCCCAGTATTCCATAACAATGTTCTGTAACACTGTTATGAAAGGAATCGGCTCATGTCGGAACAAGTACACACAGGACGGTTCACGGCCGACCCGGGCGGCGAACGGGTTACCGTCTTCCTTATCGGGATGCGGGCCAACCGCTGGTGGAAGGTGGGCAGGGTGGCACGCACCGCGTCGGCGATGCCGGCGATGCTGGCGCACCTGGCGGCCTCGCCGGAGGCCGGGCTGCTGGGCTTCCACCAGTGGTTCGGGCGGACCACGATCATGGTCAGCTATTGGAAGAGCCCGGAACATTTGCAGCGGTTCGCCTCCGACCGCTCGGCCCCGCACCTGGAACCCTGGCGGCGGTTCATGCGCGAATCGGCCGGCAGCGGGGATGTCGGCGTCTGGCACGAGACCTACGAGACGGTGCCGGGGGGCCGGGAGAGTGTCTACAGCGACATGCCGCGCTTCGGCCTGGCCGCGGCGACCGCCCACGTGCCGATCGCGGCGGGGATGAACACCGCCGGCCAGCGGTTCTCGCGGAAGGCAGGGTAGGAGGCCAGCAGGGCTAGCGGAACAAGCGCAGGTTGTAGGCGTACCGGTAGGGGACGCCGCGGTTGCACTTGACGCCGGCAATGACGGAATAAACCGTGAGGAAGACCCAGATGGAGGCCGCGATGACGGCAAAGAGCCCGCTGACCGCCGGGATGACGATCAGCAGGTTCGCAATGATGGCCACCACGGTGGGCGGAACGGTGAAGTTCAGAGCCTCTTTGGACTCCTGGGCGGTAAAGGGACCGCGGTCCTTGAAAATCAGGTAGATCGCCAGCGACGGGAAGCAGCCCAGGATGCCGCCGAAGTGCGCCATGGTTGCCCATTGCCGGTCCTCCGAAGGGGTCAGGGGCAAAGCGGACGCCGACGCGCTCTGGTACTGCTGGCGCGGAGCGGACTTGCGCTCCGGCTGCTGCTTACGAGCAGAGTTCTCGGACACTGGACCTACCTTCGGAAAATCTTCTGATGGCTCACTTCTGTTCCTAGCCTAGCCGTTCCACCCCGTCACCCGGTGCATTCCGCGGGCGCCGGCGCCGGCCGGGGCCGGCTCACACGGTCAGGAAATCGATGACTTCTTCCACCCGGCCCAGGAGGCTGGGCTCCAGGTCGGCATAGGTGTTGACACTGCCCAGCAGCCTCTTCCAGCCGTCGGCGATGTCGATCTGGGTCCGGTGCGGCCAGCCGAGGCCGGCGAGGATGCCGGTCTTCCAATCGGTGCCGCGCGGAACCACCGGCCACGCGGACCGCCCGATGACCGCCGGTTTAATGGCCTGCCAAACATCGACGTAGGGGTGGCCCACAATCAGTACGTTGCCCGCCGCAGCGGGCACGGCCATGGCGGCCTCGGCTATCCGCCACTCCTTGGAGTTGGGGACCAGGTGGTCCACCAAAATGCCGAGCCTGCGCTGCGGACCGGGGGAGAAGTCCGCCACGGCCGCCGCCAAATCGTCCACGCCGTGCAGGGGTTCGACCACGATTCCCTCTACCCGGAGATCGTCTCCCCAGACCTTTTCCACGAGTTCGGCGTCATGCTTGCCTTCGACCCAGATCCGGCTGGCCCGTGCGACCCTGGCACGCTGTCCCTCGACCTTGACCGAACCGGAGGCCGTCCGTTGCCGGACGGGTGCCTTCTGCGCCGGCGCCGCCGGCACCACCTTCACCGGCTCGCCCTCGAACAGGAAGCCGAAACCCAGCGGAAACGAGCGGACCTTGCCCCGGCGGTCTTCCAGCGAAACCAGATGCACACCGCCGGACTTCTCCACCCGGACGACGGCGCCGACCCACCCGCTCTGTGCATCCTCGAGCACCAGTCCCGGTTCGGCGCCGATTTCGCGCAGTGCCCGGGCCTTGGGGGCGGTGAGATCCTGGGGGCCCCAGCCGTAGCTGCTCATAAACTTTAAGTCCTCTGCTGGTTGTGGTCCTCACGGCACGGCCGCCCGACAATGCTAACAACGGCGGCGACGTATTAGACTTAGCACTTGGACGTGTTGAGTGCTAACGGTCTGTCCGCAGACGAGTTGGAGACAGGAGGAGTGCAGTGAGCGAGGTCCGGAGGCTGGAAGTACTCCGCGCCATTGTCGAAGACTATGTGCACTCGCGCGAGCCGGTGGGCTCCAAGGCACTGGTCGACCGGCACAGCCTGGGCGTGTCGTCAGCCACGATCCGCAATGACATGGCGGCGCTGGAGGAAGAGGGGCTGATCGTCGCCCCGCACACCAGCGCCGGCCGGATTCCCACGGACAAGGGCTACCGCCTGTTCGTGGACCGGATTTCGGACGTCAAGCCGCTCTCTGCCCCCGAGCGCCGCGCCATCCAGAAACTGCTGGAAGGCGCCGACGACCTCGACGATGTCATGGAACGCACCGTGCGGTTGCTGTCCCAGTTGACCAACCAGGTGGCCGTCATCCAGTATCCCCAGCTGGGTGCCGCCAAGGTGCGCCACATCGAATTCATCCTGCTGGCTCCCAAAAGGGCCCTGGTCGTGCTGATCGCGGACAACGGCAAGGTGGAGCAGCATGTCGCGGCGCTTCCGGCGGACGTCACCGAGGATGCCCTGTCCACGCTGCGCGCTGCATTCCTGTCGGCGCTGTCCGGGAAACCGCTGGCGGCAGTGCCGGGGCTGCTGAAGACCTTCCCGGTGCCGCCGCAGACGGCCCCGGCGGGCACGGCCGAGGCCTTGGCGTCGCAGCTTTCGCAGCTTGCCGCGGCCACGAACGAGGAGCGGATCCTGATGGCCGGCACGGCCAACCTGGCCCGTTCCACGGTCGACTTCCAGCTGAGCATCGGTCCCATCCTCGAGGCTCTTGAAGAACAGGTGGTGCTGCTGCAGCTGCTCTCCGAACTGCATCAGGACGCGCGTGGCATGTCGGTGAGCATCGGCAGCGAAAACCCCTACGGTTCGCTGGCCGAAACCTCCGTGGTGGCCACCGGGTACGGCCCGGGCGCGACGGCCAAGGTCGGCATCCTCGGCCCCACCCGGATGGACTATCCCACCACCATGGCCGCGGTGCGCGCCGTCGCCCGTTATTTGTCACGGATCCTCGCCGGCTAGCCACACGCCGCGCAGTGTCCGCACCGGCCGTCGGCGCCGGTGAATCGATCCCCAGGAAGTGAAGTACTACAAGGTGAGTAACCACTACGACGCCCTCGGTGTCAGCCAGGACGCCTCCACCGAGGAAATCAAGAAGGCCTACCGCAAGCTGGCCCGCAAGCTGCACCCGGACGTGAACCCCGGCCCGGAGGCAGCCGAACAGTTCAAGCAGGTCAGCCACGCCTACGAGGTGCTGTCCGACCCGCAGAAGCGGCGCATCTACGACACCACCGGCAACGAGAACGGCAACGACACCGGCTTCGGCGGTGGCTTCTCCGGGTCCGGGTTCGCCTTCCAGGACATCTTCGAAAGCTTCTTCGGCGGCGCCGGGGCGGGCGGCGCCGGTCCGGCCTCCCGGACCCGCCGCGGCCAGGACGCCCTGATCAACGTGCGGATCGACCTCAAGGACGCCGTCTTCGGGGTCAACAAGAAAATCGAAGTGGACACCGCCGTCGTCTGCCCCACCTGCGACGGCAGTTGCTGCCGCCCCGGCACCAGCCCGCGCACCTGCGACATCTGCGGCGGTTCCGGCCAGGTCCAGCGTGCGGTGCGGTCCATTCTGGGCCAGGTCATGACCACTGCCGCGTGCGGGAGCTGCCAGGGCTTCGGCACGGTCATTCCCGACCCCTGCAACGAGTGCAACGGGGAAGGCCGCGTCCGCAGCCGGCGTTCGCTCACCATCAAGCTCCCGGCGGGCGTCGGGACCGGAACGCGGATCCAGCTGGCCGGCCAGGGCGAAGCAGGCCCCGCCGGCGGCCCGCAGGGCGACCTGTATGTGGAAATCCGCGTCAACCCGGACAAGAACTTCATCCGCGAGGGCGACGACCTGCACGTCACGCTCTCGGTGCCGATGACCGCTGCCGCGCTGGGCACCGACCTCACGCTGGACACCTTCGACGGCGAACAGGAAGTCAGCATCAAGCCGGGCACGCAGGCGGGCGAGACCCTCACCCTGCGCGGCCTGGGCGTGACCCACCTGCGCGGTTACGGCCGCGGCGACCTGCAGGTGCACGTGCATGTGGAAACCCCCAGCAAGCTGGATGCGGAGCAGGAGGACCTGCTGCGCCGGCTGGCCCGGGCCCGCGGCGAGGAATACACCGAGGGCAAGCTGGCGTCCTCCGGCACGGGCGTCTTCGCCCGCCTGCGGGACCGGCTCGGTAACCTCTAGGCGTGACCAGCCACCTGTTCTTCACCGCTCCGGGCGAGCTCGACGACGTCGCTCCGGGCGACAGCTTCACCCTGGCCGGGGACGAGGCGCGGCACGCCGTCACCGTCAAGCGGATCGAACCGGGCGAAGCCGTCGATCTGGCCGACGGGCTGGGCCGGCGGCTGATAGGGGAGGCCGTTGCCGGCACGTCCGGCCAGCTCACCGTCCGCGCGCTCCGGATCCTGCAGGAACCGAGGCCGGACCCGGAGTTGGTGCTGGTGCAGGCGCTGGCCAAGGGAAACCGCGACGAACTTGCCATCGAAGCGGCCACCGAACTGGGCGTCGACGCCGTGGTGCCGTGGCAGGCCGAACGCAGCATCGTGCGCTGGAAGGCGGACAAGGCGGCCAAGGGCGCGGCGAAATGGCAGCTGGCGGTCCGGGCGGCCGCCAAACAGTCGCGGCGTGCCCGCGTTCCGGAAGTGGAGCCGCTGGTGGAACGGGCCGGGCTCTGTGCCCTGATCCGGGACAGCCGGCTCTCGCTGCTGCTGCACGAGGACGCCGCAGGCAGCGTCGCCGACGCC
>NZ_JBNHGL010000061.1:0-14403 GCF_059091245.1 Arthrobacter sp. Y3225116 | reverse complement strand
GGCGCGCACCAGCACGAGACTCAAATCCCGCGGCCGCGGGCGTTGAGTGCCCGGACCACCGCCGGCGCCTTGATTAGCTTCAGCACCAGCGCCAGCGCAAGGTAGGCCCGCGGTTCCAGCAGGCTGCCGGCCAATGAACCGGCCGCCGTGCGCAGGGCATCCCTGCGGTTCCCCTGCGCGGCCAGCGCGAAGGCCCTCTGCCCCTGCATCCATGCCCGGCCGCGGCGGTCTGCCACGATCGCCGGGTGTTTGGCCATCAGATACTCCAAGCCGTCCGCCATCGCGTCCCAGCGTCGGGAAAAATATGAACCGTCGGGGTGCCACAGGACGTCGGCTCCCACCTGCCCGAGCACCGCCACCTTGCCGTGCTGGGCGGCGCGCAGCAGCAGGTCGTAGTCCTCGCCGTAGCCATGCGGCAGGTCCTCGTCCACCAGCCCGACTCTCTCGAGGAGGTGCTCGCGCAGCAGGAGATAGGTCGACGGATGTGCCCCGGTCAACCTGCTGCCGGTGAGCTGACCGGCCGTGATCTCCCGGACGTTTGGCATGCGGACCAACCGTTTGTCCCTGTAATGGACTTCGATGCCGGTTACACAGGCCGTGGCGGCCCGCTCGACCATGGTCTGAACCTGCTGCCTCAGTTTGTCCGGGCGCCAGGCGTCGTCGTCGTCGCAAAACGCCACCAACGGTGCGTCCGCGGCGAGCAGGCCGGTGTTGCGTGAGCCGGCCAAGCCTGGAGTGCGCCGGTTGGACATGACCCGGACGTGGCGACGGGGTTCGGTGCTGGCCAGGGCCGGGTCCTCAGCGCAACGGTCGTGGACCACGGTCACGCGGATGTCACCGGGATAATTCTGGGCGATGACGCTGCCGATCGCCTGGCGGAGCAGTTCCGGTCGGTTGTGCGTGGCGATGATGACGTCGACGGCTGCATCGACCTGCAGCCCGGTAGGTGTGTTCATGATGTCCTTCCCTCATGCGGCCGGGACCGCTGTTCGTGCCGGCGTTGGCTGCGTGCAGCCACGGCCGCGGCCAGGGCCAGACCGGCCGCCAGACTGGACCCGATCGCGGTGGGGAGCCCCAGGCGCTTGCTGCGGTCGGGCAACAGGGCCGGCCGGGAGATATAGCCGGGTTCCGGGTCGTGGACGCTCAGGGCAGTCAGTTCTGCCTCAAGTTGTGCGTGTTGGCGGCTGAGCGTGTTGCCCCGCACAGCGACATTCGAAGCGGCCGTGATCGACCGGTCCCGCATGCTGCGTTCGATGACCCGCTTCTGGGCGGCGATTGTTTCCACCCGGTCCCGGGTGGTCGCCGCGAGTGATTCGCTGCGCACCTCAAGAAAGTTTTCGGACAGCGCGGCAACCGCGCGGTACGCAGTCCGCGCCTCGGGCGCCGAGACGTAGAGCTGGAGGATCCGCGAGTTGATTACGGGCGACACCGTTACGTCATCCAGCAGGGCGGCAGCACCTCCCGGGTAGTCCAGGCTGCGGGCCGTCCGCCCCAAGACCCGATCGGAGAGCAGTAACTGTACGGCCGAGTCGATGGAAACATCCACCACGAGGGCATCGCTGAGGGCCAGGTCCGAGACCGCCACGACCACGACGTCGGTGCGGGCGGTGTATTCGGGTTCCTTGGCCAGGTGGAGTCCCAACCCGGCCGCCAGCGTGGCGGCAAGCACGGCGCTGCCGGCCCGCCAGTTGGCGCGTATCAGGCCGCGGTATCTTGATCCATGTCCACCGTCCGGCTGCCGGACCGGTGCCTGCCGATGCGGGGGTCTGCCCTGAAGCTTCATCTCGGCCACCGCTATCTGCGCCAGCTGGGAGTGAAGCCCAGCAGCCGGGCGAGCCGTTCGTCGTCGGCGGCGAAATCGTCGCGGAGCCGGCGGCGCAACCGCTCCGGCATCGGCTGGCTGGGACGGGAATTGGAACGCACAGTCGTGGGCGGGCGCCCCTCGGGCAACCCCAGATGCTCCAGCAACCGGCCCCACTGCGACAGTCCCGGCTGGAAAAAGTCGTCGGCGTCCAGCACCAGTACGTGCTCCCGCCCGACGGCGTCGAACATGCGTTCCAGCTGTGCCGCATACCGGCCGCGGGCGCGGTAGGCGTGGTGCTGGTGCGCGAACGACTGATAGCAGGGGTCGGCGACGATCCGTTCTTCTTCACCGGCCAGGCGCCCCGGTTCGGCTGCCAGCGCTTCGGCGAAACCGAGGGTCTCGAAACCCCGGCCGTACTCTTGCTTGTAGGCGGAGAACGCCCGCTCGGCCGGGTCGCGGAGCAGCACGATAATTTTCACCGGTCCCAGCACCTGCGCGATCCGCCTGGGCGCCAGGGGATGGAACAGGTAGTACGGGCTGGCTTCGCCGGTGATCTCCCGCCCGCGCCCGCGGCGCAGGGGAAAATGCCCGGCGTAGAACCGCGTCCCGCGCCGGAACCGGTCCGCCGTGTCGAAGAAGTGAATGCCCTTGTTCAACAGCGGCGGGCGCACCCGGGGGTGCTGGGCCACCATGCGGAACAGGCTGGTGGTGGCGCAACGTTGGGCGCCGACGATCAAGAATGACGGACGCATTCGGAAATCGGCGCTGAGCTGGCCCACCGACGTGGCCGCCGTGCGGGCCGCAGCGCGGGCGGGGCTGCTGAGCCGTTCGGTCAAAGTCATCGATCTCTCATTTCTTGCCGAAGGTGATGAGGGCGGGATGCTCCAGCCGGTCTGCCAGTACCCGCTGATGCCAGCGCGCCAAGGGGCGGACTGCGGACCCGTCCCCGGTCAGGCTGTCGAGGGTGAACCGGGCGGTAATCGTCAGCAGGTAGCCCAGTACCAGCGCGTCCAGTACCGCTGGGTCGCGGGCGGCGTCCCGTCCCGCACTGCGGCAGACTGCCTGGGCCAGCTCCGGGCGGCAGCCGGAGCCCAAAGACCGGTGTGCGGCGGCCAGGTCGTCCACCGCCCGCAAGGCCGGGTGGGCCAGGTAATGGACCACGTCGCTGCCCAGCGGGACGTCCCGGGCGTACCGTTCCCAGTCCCAGACCAGGGGCGGCCCGGCGGTGGCAGCCAGGTTCCAGGCGCCGAAGTCGCCGTGCCACGCGCCAAAGGGAACGTCCAAGCCGGCGAAGCGCTCGCCGTAGGCCTCGGCCAGCTCCGGCAGCACGCTCTCGCCCGTGCCGTGCAGCGTCGTCAGTTGCCGCCGCAGCCGGGTGAACCAGGACCCCGACTCCACGGCGCCGGAGCGGATGGTGCCGGTCGCGGCGATCGCCGCCGCCGCCTCCAGCGGGACCCCGTTCTGCACGCGGCGCCTGTCGGGGCGCAGCGCGGTCATCAGCAGGACGGCGTTGCCGCGCCAATTGCCGTGGTGAATCACCTCCGGTACAGCAAAAGCAGTCGGCCGATGACGGGCCAGGGCCCGCAGCGCGCTGTGCTCATGGTCCACCAGCGCGTTCGTCAAGTCGTTAAGCCCCACCTTGGCGAACCCGATTTCCCGCCCCTCTGCCGTGTGGACGTTCAGGACCGGCTTCCGGTTCGCCCTCGCCGAGCCTACGGAGAGGGACAGCATCACCGGGGCGCCCACGACGTCGGCCAAGTAGTCGCTGATGGAGCCGGACCCGGGAGTGACGTTCAGCCCGTGCGGCATCAGCGCCCCGCCCACCGGCGACGCCAGCAGCTTGGCGAGCAGCCACCGCTGGGCCGAACGGCCGAACGAGTCGTTGGCGCTGGGCCGGTCGACGGCATCTGCCGCCGCCGCCCCGCAGCGGGCCGGGACCAGCAGGCGCGGCCGTCTCGGGCCGGGCACCAGGCGGAAGGCATGCCGTCCGGGTCCGGCGGGGCCGGCGCTGACGCGTGAATCCGGGAACAGTTGCTCCACGGTGGCCATCAGGTCCTCCAGCGGCGGGCTGTTGCTGATCGTCTTCATGAGACCGGCTCCTTCAATCGCTGCTTCCGGTGGCTCGCCCCGGGGTGGGGCGGATGCTGCTCCAGTTCCCGCCGCCACAGCAAGCCGACGCCTATCATCAGCGTCATCAGCGGGGCGGCGATGGTGTCGTAGAACGGCAGCACGCAGAGGAAAAAGAGGAAGACGTAGAGCATGGCGGCCGACTCCCGGTCCCGCGTCCGCAGCGCCGGCAGATACCTCCGGACAACGAACCAAAGGAAGAAGAGCGTACCGAGTACGCCGGTGCAGAAGATGAGGTACCAGAGTGCGCCCTGGGTGCCCAGCTGCGGCGGTGAGCATTGGCTGCAATCGGCGGTAGCGCCGGCTGCAATGGAGTAGAAGTTGTTTTGTTGGGTCCGCGGGGCGCCGAAACCGATGACGGGGGAATCTTCCAGCATCGTGGAAATACTTCGCTTGGCCAGATTAAACCTGCCCTGGTTGCTGTGCGGATTTTCCAGCCGCGCCTGCACCAGGTAGCCCAAAGGAGTCAGCAGTACCGTCATCAAAGCGGTGACGAAAGCGGCGGCCATGGCTATGAGAACCAGCACTTTGCCGCGCAGGGCCATCCTAATCCCGGCCGCCAGGGCCAGGACGGCAAGACCGAGCCACAGTGCGCGGTTGAGCGAGAAAATAACCGGCGGCACCGAAGCCACCAATACGGCGGCCCAGAGCGCGCGTTGCCACCAGTTCCGCACATAGGCGTAGGAGAGCATAAAGAACGGCAGGAACATGCCGAAGTTTGCGCCCCAGGAATTCGCATACTCGAACGGCGCCTTCGGCCGCGGGTTATCGAATCCCAGAATGCCCTGCACTTGGGCCAGGCCGGGGTGGATCAAGCCGTTCAGGAACGAGTTCGAGGCAAGCTGGGCCGGCAGGACCGCCTCCAGCAGGGACGGGAAGTCCAGCCGCGACAGGAACTGTCCGGCGTATCCGCCGGCAACCGTGATGACGAACATCCACGCCATCAGCAGCACGATCCGCCTGCGCGGAAGTTCCCGCTCGGAGGTGTTGCCGATGTACAGCATGACGATGGTTACCGCCACGAACCACGCCATCCGGTAGGCCCACGGCAGGAGGCGCTCGGGTCCTTCTTCGGGCAGCAGCCCCGGGACGGGAATCCAGAGCACGACGACGCCGATGGCAGCTACCGCCAGGAACAACCACCAGATCCCGAAACCGTGCGGGAGCAGCACTGCACGCCTGCGCAGCAGGTGGTAGCCCAGGGGTGCCGCCATCAGCAGGAAGCCCAGCACCCCGAACCCCAGGAGCCACCACACCGGAAACCCGGCAAAGAACACCACGAAGGGCCACGCATGCAGCGCCACCCGGTTTTTCGCCCCCAACATCACGATGCCCCCTGTGCCGTTACTTACCAGGACCATTCCCAGCCGTAAGCGCCCTCGAAGCCGCCCATCCGGAACGACGCCGAGCCATTGCCCTTTGGGACATCCAGGATGATCAGCCCCTCGGCGTCGCCGCCCGGATTCACCGGATTGGGCAGCAGTTCGGCCTCGGGCACACAGCCCGCGCTGTTGCCGACCGGATCCACTACCTGTTCGCCCTCGCCGTCCCAGGCGCGAAAGTCGTGCACGGACATGGCGAAATAAGGCCAGCCGGATTCCGGCAGCTCGGTATGGGCCTTCACCGAGAAATTAATGGCGACGAATTGCCCGTTGATGCTCGGCAGCGCGGAGTCCGCCGTGCAGGTGAAATCGGCCTGGATCTCACTGGCCTCCATTTCGGCAAACTTCTTTCCGGTCGGTTCGCCGAGCACTCCCGCCTCGCCGACCTCGGCGGGCAGGTTGCCGTGTTGGTTGAGGTCGAGTTCAGCCAGTGGATCCTTCTGGCCGGCAGCGCCAGGCTTGTCCTTCTTGACGGCCGCGTCAGGAGCTTTCTTCTTGGCGCCATCCGCCGTGGCCGAGGGTGACGGAGTCGCCGTGGCCAACTTTTCGTTGCCGACGCCGGACCGGGTTCCTTTGGCCGGAGCCCCGCTTGCCCTCCCGTCCGCCGAGGGCGGGTTGCCGGCCGCGGGATCCGCGCCATTGCTGCAGGCAGACATGGCCAGGATGAGGCCGAGCGCGGCACAGCCATGGGCAATCGTTCGTTTCATTCTTCCCCCCAAGAACCTCAACAACGAGGCTGCCGCCCCCGAGCCAACGCGCCGAGAACGAAAGTTGACCCGATCGTATGGCCATTGGCCGTGCAGAAAAAGGTTTCAAATACCCGGTCTGTCCCAACACCGTTACCGGGGTGGGAAAGACCGGGTATTCGCCCCGTAGCGGTCCGGAGGAATGCGAGTAGGGCGGAAGAAGAACTGGTAGCCGCAAACCGCTGCCGAGTGTTTCCGCCCTCGGTGATCACCGGCAGTATTGGTGCAGCCTAGGGTCTTTTCTTTGATCTCGGGATGTGTTTATCCGGGATGCCGAATGAGGGGACCGCAGCTATTCCGCCGCGCAAGCGGAACCGGGGGAGAACAGGAATAACAATGCGAAGACTCTTATCCATCTTTTTGGGGCTACTGCTGGTCGCCGGCATGGGTTTGGCAACGCCCGGCGCGGCAGTGGCCGCCGACGTCAGCCACAACCAGGTCGTGCGGGCAAATCCCGTCAACTACACGCCGCACGTGCTCGACGGCATCGTGTTCTCCATCGCGGAAGCGGGGGACATGATCATTCTTGGCGGATCGTTCACGCGGGTGCAGGCGAGCACGGGGGGTCCCGAACTGGTCCGCAACCGCATCGTTGCGTTCAACAAGAACACCGGCGCGATCAGCAATTCGTTCGCACCGAACTTCAACAGCACGGTCCGCAGCGTGGTGGCGTCCGCGGACGGACAGTCCGTGTATGTCGGCGGGCAGTTCGGAACCTTGAACGGTGCCAGCGTGCAGAAGGTCACCAGGCTCTCGGTGAGCAACGGCGCCCGGATCACCGCCTTCAATCCGGGGCAGATCAACTCGGTCGTGCATGACATGAAGCTGGTGGGCAACCGGCTGTTCATCGGGGGTGAATTCGACACCATCGGCGGGCAGCAACGCAGCAAGCTCGCCGAGCTGGATGCCTCGTCCGGCGGGCTGCGGCCCACCGTGAACTTCCAGTTCGTCGGCGGCGCGACCGGCACCGGCGACGCCGGGATCAACGTCTTCGTCCACAAGTTCGACACCACCCCGGACGGGAACACCATGTTCATCACCGGGCACTTCGCCACGGTCAACGGCGCGGATCGAAACCAGATCGCGAAAATCAATCTCGCGGGCACCACGGCTTCCGTGGACCAAAACTGGCACACCGACCGCTACGATGCCCGCTGCAACTTCCAGCGGGCGTACTACGTGAACGATCTGGACTTTGCCCCGGACGGGTCAAACCTGGCCGTCTCGACGTTTGGCGGCTATGGCTCCGGTCCGCCCAGCCTCTGTGACAGCATCGCGCGCTGGGACACCGCCGCCGCCGGCCAGCAGCTCGACCCGACCTGGGTCAACTGGGTCGGCGGCGACAGTATCTATGCCCTGGAGCACGTCGGCGCGCACATCTACTTCGGCGGCCACAACCGCTGGACGAACAACCCGTTCGTGGGTGACGCGGTGGGGCCCGGCGCTGAAGTCCGCGAAGGCATTGGCGTGATCAGTTCTGCCAACGGCATGGCGCTGGCGTGGAACCCCGGACGTGACCGCGGCCGTGGAGTCTTCGACCTGCTGGCCACGGCGACCGGCCTGTGGGTCGGGTCGGACACCGATCGCATCGCCAACTCCCAGTACCGGGCCAGAATCGCGCATTTCCCGTTGGCGGGGGGCTATGCGGCGGCTACGGCAAGCGCACCGAGGCTGCCCGTGGATGTCCTGAAGTCAGGAACCGGCGCCGTCCAGCAGGTCTACTTCGACGGCCGCAGGGCCACTCCGGTTACCGGTGCGCCCTCCGGCAACGTGGACTGGGCCAATGTCCGCGGCGGCTTCGTGGCCGGCGGTTCCCTTTACCTGGCCATGGCCAACGGGACCATGGAAAAGCGGTCCTTCAACGGAACCCAGATCGGCGCGGCCGAGCAGGTCAACCTGCGGAACCTGAACAGGACCGATCTGGCGACGTTCGGCCGGCAGACCTCCAGCTACAAACTGGCCAACCTGGGCCAGGAGCTGCAGGGCATGACCGGTTTGTTCTACTCCAACGGACGGATGTACTACACGGTCCAGGGCCAGCCCAACCTGTACATGCGGTATTTCGAACTGGACACCGGCACCATCGGCGCCCAGCAGCACGTCATCACCGGCGCAGCCGCCGGAGTGGACTGGCGCAACGTGAGCGGCATGTTCCTGGCCGGAAACACCCTGTACTGGGCCTCCGCCAACGGCAACCTGAATGCTGTGAACTGGACCGAACCCGCCGGCCGTGATGGCCGGGTGTCCGGCACCACCGCGGCGGTCAGCGGCCCGGGCCTGGACGGCGCCAACTGGGCCGCCCGGTCACTTATCGCACGAACCAGCACGTCGGCTCCGCCGCAGAACCAGGCGCCGGTGGCGTCGTTCACGGCGGAGTGCAGCGGGTTGAGCTGCGTCTTCGACGGGTCGGGGTCATCCGATCCTGACGGTACGATCGCATCTCATGCGTGGCGGGTCGCGGGCGGACCTTCGGCTACGGGCGAGGTGTTCTCGCACACCTTCACCGCGGCGGGCAGTTACGGGGTGACGCTGACGGTGACGGATGCCGCCGGTGCAACCGCCTCGGTGACCCGGACGGTGACCGTATCGGGTTCCTCGCAGCCGCCTCCGTCTGCCAGGGTTGCGTTCGTGGGTTCGGTGGCCAGTTCCAATACCGGCTCGGCGATGAACCACAGCGTCCAGATGCCGGCGCAGGTAGCGGCCGGCGACGTGCTGGTCGCGGCCTTCTCGGCGAACTCGGCCACGGTCGGGCTGACGCCGCCGGCGGGGTGGACCCTGGCTGCGGAGGTAGGGACGACGTCCATGCGCTCGGTGCTGTACTCGAAGGTTGCCACGGCGCAGGATGCCGGGGCGACGGTGACGGTCCGCACCGCCGACTGGGCTCGTGGTTCGCTGGCGGTCTCGGCCTACCGCGGGGCGCAGGTTAGTGCGGCGTCCTTCGGGTTCGAGCGGGAAACCGTAAGCCGGGCAACCCACACCACTCCGGTGATGACTGCCGCGGCCGGTGACTGGGTGGTGTCGTACTGGGCGGATAAGACCGCTTCGACGACGTCCTGGACGGCACCTGCCGGTGTGACGGTCCGCCAGACCGGCGCCGGGACGGGCACCGGACACCTGAGCTGGCTGGTCGCCGACAGCAACGGCCCGGTGTCCGGTACCAGGGCCGGTGGCCTGACCGCTACCGCTGACAGCGCCACCGCCAACGCCGTCATGGGCACCATCGTCATCCGCCCGGCGACGCCGTAGCAACAACCGGCAGCAAACAGGCCCCGCCGGCTCACCAGCCGGCGGGGCCTGTTTAGGTCAACAGGCCGTCGTCCGCCTCGATGGCCGAAAGGGCGATGTCCTTGTAGCCGACCGATTCGAACAGGATCGTGATCCGGTCGGGCTGCGTGCCCATGACGATGCCCGGCCCCCACTCGCGGTGTTTCACCGGGCGCTGGATTTCATAGCCAGCCGGCATCGACGCCTCCCGGGCTTCGGCCTCGGCCTCGGACCCGGCCTCGCAGTTGTCGCAATTGCCGCAGTAGCCGTCCGTCTCCTCGCCGAAGTAGTTCAGCAGCCAGTCCCGCCGGCAGCGGTCCGTCTCGGCATAGCCGCGGGCCATCTCGATCCGGGACTCGTCGATGCGGTGTCGCGTATCGGCTTCCGCCAGTGCCTTTTCCGCCGCCGACGCCGGGTCTTCGCCGCCGACCGCCCGGTAGCCCTTGCGGTTCACGCTGACGCTGCCGCTGTGCTCCAGGAAGTTCAGCAGGCGGGACTGTTTCCGCTGCGACAGGCCGGTGTGTTCACGCAGCGCGGCGGGCCGGAGCGGACCGTGTTCCCGGACGGCGCTGAAGACAGCCGCGAGCTCGTCCGAATCCGGGGTGCCGCCGGCGAAGAAACGCTGCAGGCCCAGATCCTCGGAGCGGTAATGCAGAATCGCCCGCGCGGACTCACCGTCCCGTCCGGCGCGGCCGATCTCCTGGTAGTAACTGTCCAGCGAATCCGGGATGTCCGCGTGGACCACGAACCGCACGTCCGGCTTGTCGATCCCCATGCCGAAGGCGGAGGTGGCCACGACCACGTCCACCCCGTTCTCCTGGAAACGTTCGTGGATCGACTCCCGGTCCGAGGCCTTTCGGCCTGCGTGGTAGGCGTCCGTCCGCAGGCCGCGCCCGGCCAGCTCGGCGGCGTACCACTCGGTGTCCCTGCGGGTGGACGTGTACAGCAGGCCGGGCCCGCCCAGTTCGGCCACCTGGTCCACCACGGCCCGCCGTTTGCCGCCGTCCTCGTGATGCCGCAGGACCTGAAGGTTCAGGTTCGGCCGGTCGAAACCCTGCAGACTGATGAACGGGTCGCGCATGCCCAGCCGGTCGACGATCTCGGCCCTCGTATGCGGTGACGCGGTGGCCGTCAGGGCGATGACCGGCGGGTGTCCCAGCCGCTTCACCACCGAGGTCAGCATCAGGTAGTCGGGCCGGAAATCGTGTCCCCAGGACGAGATGCAGTGGGCCTCGTCCACCACCAACAGCGAGATGTCCTGTTCGGCCAACCGCCGCAGGGTTTCTTCGCGGGCCAGTTGTTCGGGCGCCAGGAACAGGAACTTCGCCTCGCCGCCGGCCACCGCCTCCCACGCCGCCCGTTCCGCGGAGGACCTCACGTGCGAATTCACCGCGAAGGCCCGCTGCGCGCCGAGATCGCCGTTGATGGCGTCCACCTGGTCGTGCTGCAGCGCAATCAGCGGAGAAATCACGACGGCGGTGCCCGGCAACGCCACGGCAGGAACCTGATAGATGGCGGACTTTCCGTGACCCGAGGGCATCACGGCCAGGACGTCCAAACCGCGGGCGGCCGCCGCCATGGCGTCCAACTGCCCCTCGCGGAGCACGTCCCAGCCGAAGGATTCTTCGGCCACCCTGCGCAATTCGTCGTGGTCGGGCGTCTGGGAATGTTCGGGCATCAGGCTCCTGCAGGTCGGGTCAATGATGGGGTTCCAGTTCGTTTCTAACGAATCCGCAGGGGTTTGTATATAGCCCTCAAGGGCGGCCCGACGACAGTTCAGCCGTCGCTCGCGGTGACCGGGGCCTGCGGGTAAGGCATGGCTCAGGTGACCCCGCACCCGCTGAAGTGGGATGATTAGCGCAGACTTGTCTTGCGTATTGTCGGCCAATAGCGGGACAGACTGGTTCCAGCCATCGATCCAAGGAGCACCCCAGGTGTCTGTGGTATCCACCCCCGCAACCCTCAAGCATGCCGCCGGCATGATCGACAACGCCGAAGCGCGGCGCATCCGCAACGACTTCCCCATCCTCGACCAGCAGGTGAACGGCTCGCCGCTGGTGTACCTGGATTCTGGCGCCACGTCGCAGAATCCGCTCTCCGTCATGGAGGCCGAACAGGAGTACTACGAACAGCGGAACGCCGCCGTCCACCGGGGTGCGCACATGCTGGCCGTCTCCGCCACCGATGCTTTCGAGAACGCGCGGGAAACCGTCGCCGGTTTCATCAATGCCGGCATCGACGAGGTGGTCTGGACCTCCAATGCCACGGAAGCCATCAACTTGGTCGCCTATGCCTTTTCCAACGCCAGCGCCGGCCGCGGCGGGGCGGCCGCGTCGCGTTTCGCGCTGGGCCCCGGCGACGAGCTCGTGGTTACCGAGATGGAGCATCACGCCAACCTGATCCCCTGGCAGGAGCTGGCCTTCCGCACCGGCGCCACCTTGCGCTTTATCCCGGTGGACGACGCCGGCGCGCTGCGCCTCGACGAGGCGGCGCAGGTCATCGGTCCGCGCACCAAGGTCGTGGCGTTCACCCATGCCTCCAATGTGTTGGGAACCATCAACCCGGTGGAGGACCTGGTGGCGCTCGCCCGCAAGGCGGGCGCCGTCGTCGTGCTCGACGCCTGCCAGTCCGTGCCGCACATGGCCGTCGATGTGAAGGCGCTGGACGTGGATTTCGCCGCCTTTTCCGGGCACAAGATGCTGGGTCCCACCGGCATCGGCGTGCTCTACGGCAAGGCGGAGCTGCTCAACGCCATGCCGCCGTTCCTGACCGGCGGCTCCATGATCACCACGGTGACCATGGAACAGGCCGACTATCTGCCGTCCCCGCAGCGCTTCGAGGCCGGGACCCAGCGCATCTCGCAGGCGGTGGCGCTGGCAGCTGCGGTCGACTACCTCCAGGAGACTGGCATGGACCGGATCCATGCCTGGGAGGCCGAACTGGGGCAGCGGCTGGTGGCCGGACTCTCCGCCATCGACGGTGTCCGGGTGCTCGGCCCCGCCGCCGGCGCCGAGCGGATCGGGCTGGCAGCGTTCGATGTGGACGGCGTCCACGCCCACGATGTGGGGCAGTTCCTGGATGACAAGGGCATTGCAGTCCGCGTGGGCCATCATTGCGCCCAGCCGCTGCACCGGCGCCTCGGCCTGGTGGCGACCACCCGCGTCAGTACCTATCTGTACAACACCACCGACGACGTCGACGCCTTCCTGGACGCCGTCGCCGGGGTCCGCCCGTTCTTTGGAGTTAACTAACGTGAGTGCTGAACTGCAGCAGCTGTACCAGCAGATCATCCTGGAACACGCCAAGAAACGGCACGGGGCGCCTCTGGCGGATCCGCCGCCGGGAGATAAGTCCGGCGAGTCGCACATGCTCAATCCGACCTGCGGCGACGAAATCACGCTCCGCGCCGCCGTGCACGAGGACGGCGCCGCGACCATGCTCTCCGGCGTCAGCTGGGACGGCCAGGGCTGCTCCATCTCGATGGCCTCCGCGTCGGTATTGAGCGATCTGGCTCAAGGCATGGAGCGGGAGGAGCTGCTGAAGGTGGTGGACAACTTCCGCGAGCTGATGCGCTCACGGGGGAGTGTCGAGGCCGACGAAGAAATCCTCGGCGATGCCGCCGCGTTCTCCGGCGTCTCCAAGTATCCGGCGCGGGTGAAGTGCGCGATGCTCGCCTGGGTAGCGCTGGAAGAAGCCTTGCTGGCGGCGAACTGACCGGATGCAAAAGGGGCCGGGCGGCGCACTCGCGCGGCCCGGCCCCTCCTTTGGCTTGCTGGCGTGCGGCCTAGCCCGCGAGTCCGCGGGCGCCGATCACCAGCGTGGCGATGCCCAGGATCATGGAGGTGGTCGCCTTCATGAACTCCAAGGTGAAGTAGCGGGTCATTGCGCCCTTGTCGTCTTTGGAGCGGGGATCCTTCCACACCCGGACGAGATGCGGGGCCCAGACCAGCAAGGCCCAGACGCCGGCAAGGATCAGCACCCAGGCCAGGGCAGCCGGAATATTCACTGCAGCGGCTCCCGGATCAGGCGCGGCCGGACAGCCAGGCCTCGGCCTGCTGCGCCTGGATGTTCAGCGCCTTGCCCAGCATCGGCTCGGCGGCGGCGGCGATCTTGCCGCCCAGGAACGGGATCGAAGACTTTACGTCTCCGCTGAGGTCCACCCGCGTGGAGTCTCCGTCGGCCACGAGCTGCTGGACCGCGGTGACGTCCACCGGGGCCCCGGCCACCTTCATGCTGACGTCGGCGGTGCGGGAACCGTCGGCCGCGGGCGCCTGCCACCGTTCGGTCTGGGTGACGGTGAGCGAGTCGCCGAGCATCTTCTTCGCGATCTCCGGCAGCCGCGCGCTGGGAACCTTGCGGACCACGGTCAGCGTGAAGGCGCCCGCAACATCGCCGTCGCGCTGCACGGACTCCAGCGTGCCGCCGACCAACTCGCTGATGTGGCGCAGGAACGCCTCGTCGGTAAAGGTTTCGGTGACCTTGGCTGCGGGATAGGGCAGGGTAGTGGAAGCGCTGAGCGCCATGAAGACTCCCGGATTGTCGGAACTGGTTGGGCCAGCATCCATCCTACTGTGCGCGGTAAAGTTGGTCCCTGACCCTCAGTTGCGCCGAACCCTGGTGCGCCGAACTGGAGGGTATTCGTGTTGCGCCCGACCGGAAGAAGATGGAACACAATGAGCCTGAACGGACTGCGCACAGCCCTCGCCCAGGACGAATCGTTCGCGAAGGTACGGCTGCAGTCGGCCCGGCCCGTGGCAGAGCGCAGCGAGGATCTGCAGATCGGTGCGCCGCCCGGGCTGCGGGCCGCCCTCCTGGCCGAGATGGTCCAAGGGCTGGAGGCGGGCGCCGGCGAGGGGGCCGCAACGGGCGACGGGTCCGGGCCCGGCGTCGTGCTGGCGGTGACGGCGACCGGGCGGGAGACCGAAGACCTGGCGGCGGCGCTGCGCAGCTACTTGCCGGATGAGTCGATCGAAGAGTTCCCCAGCTGGGAGACGTTGCCGCATGAGCGCCTGTCGCCGCGGTCGGACACGGTGGGGCGCAGGCTGTCGGTGCTGCGCCGGCTGAAGCACGACGACGGGGC
>NZ_JBNHGL010000060.1:0-14706 GCF_059091245.1 Arthrobacter sp. Y3225116 | reverse complement strand
GGCGAGGCCCCACCCGGCGGCACGCGGTGCGCGCACGGCAATCCGCTCCAGATACCCCAGCAGCCGGCCCGCCAGCTCCCGGTGCCGGGCTGAGCCGCTGTAGGCGGCATAGGTGGCCAATGCCCCGGCCAACAGGCCGGTGCCGCTGGGAGTGGCGCTCTCCAGCGGATCCGCGGGCGGAACGGATCCGGCGGCGGCAGCCACCTGGGCGGCGGGGGCCGCCTGGTCGCTCAGCTGTCCCGCCTCCAAAAACACCTCCTCCGCCCGCAGCACCAGCGCTTCCGCGACGGCATACCAGCGGGGCTCCCCGGTGGCTGCATACAGCGAGAACAGCCCCTCGGCGCAGCCGGCGTAGTCCTCCAGCAAACCTTCGAAGTGCTGGGCAGTGCCGTTGTGCGACACCCGGGCAAGCCGGCCGGAGCCGTCCAGGTGCACGGCAAGCAGGTAGTCCGCGGCGGCCACCGCGGCGGCGGTCAGGTCGGGCCGCGCCAGCAGCTCGCCGGCTTCGGCCAGCCCGGCCACGGCCAGGCCGTTCCAGCCGGCGACAACTTTTTCATCCCGCTCCGGCTGCGGCCGTTCCTGCCGGGCGGCCAGCAGCACCGGACGCAGCCCTTCCCACCGCTGCCGCTCGTCCGGTTCCAGCAGCCGTCCCGGGTGCAAGGTCGAGCCGGCTGCGGTGACGTTTCCCCGCTCGCGCACGCCCATCACGGAGGCGACCCAACCGCCGTCGTCGGCGCCGAGCAGCTCCCGCAGCTCTGCCGGGGACCACAGGTACGTGGCGCCTTCGTGGTGGACACCGTCGACGACGGTGTCGGCGTCGAGCGAGGACGCCAACCCGCCGTGCGCCAACCGCAGCCGGTCCACCATCCAGTCCGCCGTGCCGGCCGTGACCGCGCGCCCCAGGTCCCTCTCGGCCTCGACCGAAGACTGGAAGGCCCACTGCGCATACACGCGCAGCAGTTGGACATTGTCATAGAGCATTTTTTCGAAGTGCGGCACGGACCACTGACGGTCCACCGCATAGCGGGCAAAGCCGCCCTCCAGCTGGTCGTACAACGCGGACCCGGCCATGGCCTGCAGCGTCCGGGACGATAGTGCGGCGGC
Source organism: Arthrobacter sp. Y3225116 (assembly GCF_059091245.1). Taxonomy (NCBI): domain Bacteria; kingdom Bacillati; phylum Actinomycetota; class Actinomycetes; order Micrococcales; family Micrococcaceae; genus Arthrobacter; species Arthrobacter sp. Y3225116. The sequence continues at coordinate 13,602 of NZ_JBNHGL010000060.1, read as the reverse complement.
CTGGCCCGCCGTGTCGGCCCGCGAGGCCGCGGCATGCCGGAGCAGGAAGTGCAGCACGGCCGACGGCGGAAATTTGGGTGCCGCGCCAAACCCGCCGAAGACGGTGTCCTCCTGCCGCGCCAGGACCTCGACGGCCTGCTCGAGGACCGGGCGGCCCGCACCCCAGCCGCCGGCGGACACCTGTACGGGTCCCGGCCCCGGATCGCCGGACCGATCGGCGGCGTCGTCGGGCCCCTGGGTGAGGTCCCCGAGGAGTTCACGGTTGGCTTCCCCCGCCTGCGCGAGGGCCTCGGCCAGCGAGGCGGCAGTGGTTTCAACGGCGTCCCGGCGCTGCTCCCAGGCTTCATGGACCGCCTGGAGCACCTGGCGGAAGGATGGCTGGCCCTGCAGCGGCCGCGGCGGAAAGTAGGTGCCGGCATAGAAGGCCCGGCCGTCGGGCAGGGTAAAGACGCTCATCGGCCAGCCGCCCTGGCCGGTCATCAGCTGCGTGGCCGCCATGTAGACGTTGTCCACGTCCGGGCGTTCCTCCCGGTCCACTTTGACCGGTATGAAATGCTCGTTCAGGTACCGGGCCGTGGCTTCGTCCTCGAAGGACTCACCGGCCATTACATGGCACCAGTGGCACGCCGCATAGCCGACCGAAATGAAAACAGGCACGTCGCGCAGACGCGCCTGTTCAAAGGCCTGGTCACCGAACGGCCACCAGTCCACCGGGTTCCCGGCATGCTGCCGCAAGTAGGCCGAAGCCTCCGAGCGCAGTCTGCCGGCCATGGTTACTCCCGGCGGTCCGGGCGGCCCGAGCGGCCGCTGCGTTCGTTCGGGCTCCCCGTTTCGGTGCCGCCGCCGTCCGCGTACCCCCGCGCGCCCCCGCCGGCAGTGCCTGCCTGCCCGGACCCTTCGGGGGCGGACTCGGGCGAATCCTGGCCGCCGCTCTCCTCCACCTGGGCGCGGTAGCGCACCCGCCGGATGCGCCGGCTCATGTCCCAGATCAGGAAAACCACCACGGCCGCGAGGCCAAAGGTGAAGAAGAAGCCCCAGGGCCCGGGCGAAACCTGCTCAGGGTCCAGGCCGGGCCGGAGACTGGGTTCGCCGGCACCGGCGGCGACGGCGGCAAGGATCTGGATCAGGGGCAAGTTTCAATCTCTTTCTCGCTGCGTCCCGGAAATTCGCTCCGGTGCTGGTTGGCTGCAAGGTCTATCTTATGCCCGCGAAAAAATCCGTTTCCGGCACGCTGGTCTCCACCCGGGCGTGGATCAGCGAGAAATCCTCCCACGGCCAGACGGTCCGCTGCATCTCCTCCGAGACCGCGAAGAAGAACCCGGTGGGCTCCACCTGGGTTCGATGCGCCAGCAGCGCGCGGTCGCGGTGGCGGAAAAAGTCGCCGCAGTCGATCTGCGTGGTGGTGCGGTGGTTGGGCATGGGCGGCTGGTGCCCCTCGGCGTCGGCCTCCAGCCATGCCGCGAGGCGTGCGGCGTAGGGCGACTGCAGCCCGGCTTCCTCCAGGGCGTAGTGCAGTGCTTGGAACCGTTCCGGGTTGAACGCGCGGTCGTAGTAAAGCTTGAGCGGCTCCCAGGGACTGCCCGCGTCCGGGTAACGCTCCGGGTCACCGGCAGCGTGGTAGGCCTCCACCGCCACCTTGTGGGCCATGATGTGGTCGGGGTGGGGGTAGCCGCCGTTCTCGTCGTAGCTGATCACCACATGCGGGCGGAACTCGCGGACCAGCCTCACCAGTGGAGCCGCCGCCCGTTCCAGGGGCAGCGTGGCGAAGCTGCCGAACGGCAGCGGCGGCAGCGGATCCCCTTCCGGCAGGCCCGAATCTGCGAACCCCAGCCAGCGATGCTGTACGCCCAGCTCCGCTGCCGCCCGGGCCATCTCCACCCGCCGCAGGCCGGCCAGGTCCCGGTGCGCCTGCGGGTCCGAGGCGGCCTCCGCGTTGAGGATGTCTCCGCGTTCACCGCCGGTGCAGGTGGCGACGAGCACCTGGACGCCTTCGGCGGCATAACGCGCCATGGACGCGGCGCCTTTGCTGGATTCGTCGTCCGGATGGGCGTGGACCGCCAGCAGGCGCAGTCCCTCACTCTGCGCCGGCTGGGCTGCGTCGAAGCTCACGTGGCTGCTCCTGGGAAATCTTGCGTGGGTGGGTGGGAAGCTAAACTTGAGGGCGTGAGCACCTCCGGCCCCCGAACTCCTCAGACTCCCCCCAGCTTAACGGTTTCCGAACGTTACGGCACACCGCGGCGGACGCTGTCCCGCCGCAGCAAACTGGCACTGGCCGGCGGGGCCTTGGGCGTGGCCATCATCGGCGCCGGTTTCTTTGCCCTGGGCCAGGGCGGGCCGCAGATCGAGAGCAAGGACGTGGGCTTTGCCGTGGCCGACGCCGGTCACATCACCGTGGACTTCCAAGTCACCAAGGATCCCGAGGCCATCGTCCACTGCGCGGTCCAGGCCCTGAGCGAGAACTACGCCGTCGTCGGCTGGAAGGTCGCCACGATCGGGCCCGCCGCCGAAGGGGATACGGCCGAGACCACCGCGCACCGCGTCCAGCTCAGGACCGAATCCCTGGCCGTTTCCGGCGGCGTGGACAGCTGCTGGCCCGCCGGCACCGGCGGCTGACCCTCCCGCCGGGCGCGCCCGGAGGCATGCCATTCCAGGCTGTCGCGGTTCTTTTGCCACCGGGTTATTGGGAAAACCGGCGTCGGCTGACTACAATTGAGCAAATACATTGCCCCGCCCCCCGGTGAACTGGGACCTCCCAGAACGAATGATTCACCTTTACGGCGGGGTCTTTGCATGGAGTGGCCGCCACCTTGGCGGCCTTTTGTGCAAAGAGCCACCGTGCCGGCCCGCCTCCAGCGGTACCGGCAGCAATTAAGGAGAACTACGTGTCCACTTCCAGCGCACCCGTCGCCTGGCTCACTCAGGAAGCCTACGACCGTCTGAAGGCTGAACTGGATCACCTTTCGGGCCCCGGCCGGGCAGAGATTGTCGACCGCATCGAACAGGCCCGCTCCGAGGGGGATCTCAAGGAAAACGGCGGTTACCACGCCGCCAAGGAAGAACAGGGCAAGGCCGAGGCCCGGATCCGTCAGCTCACCGACTTGCTGCGCAACGCCCACGTGGGCGAGGCACCCGCTGACGACGGCATCGTAGAGCCGGGCATGGTCATCGAAGCGAAGATCGCAGGCGACACCGAGCGCTTCCTGTTGGGCAGCCGCGAGGTCGCCGGCGAATCCGAACTGGACGTGTACAGCGAAAAGTCTCCGCTGGGTGCTGCCATCCACGGCCTGCGCGCGGGTGAATCCACCACCTATGCTGCGCCTAACGGCAAGCAGATCAGCGTGGAGATCATTTCCGCCAAGCCTTACGCCGGCTGATTACGCACCATCATCGTCGAAGGCGGGCTCCTGCGGGAGCCCGCCTTCGGCGTATGCGGCAGCAGGCGTCAGCCCGCGCGCGCCGGGAACGGGTTCAGCGAAGGCTCCGCCTGCGGCGCAGCAGCACGGCGGCGGCGACTCCCCCGGCCGCCCCGAAAAGGTGCGCCTGCCAGGAGATCCCGGGCAGCGTCGTCGGCAGGACTCCCCACAACACCGAGCCGTAGAACAGAAAGATGACCACGGCCAGCAGGATCTGGCGCCAGCTGTGGTTGTAGAAGCCACGCACCAACAAGTAGGCCAACAGCCCGAAGACCAGGCCGGAGGCGCCGATGGTCAGGCCCGCGCCGGTCAGCCAGACCCCTAGCCCGGAGGCCAGCCAGCTGCAGGCGAGCACCACGCAAAACCGCCGGATTCCTTCCAGCAGCGTCAGGAACGCGAGTACCAGCAGCGGGACCGTGTTGCTCAACAGGTGGCCGGTGTCGGCGTGCAGCAGCGGCGCGAACACCACACCGTCAAGCCCGTCGAGCCGCCGTGGCGCGATGCCCAGCAGCAGGCTGAAGTACCCGCCGGCGAAGATGTTGACCAGGAAGACCACCCAGAGCAGTGCCGCCAGTGCCCCGGCTCCGGCCAGCGCCGGGGCGGGGCGCAGTCCACGGCTTCCGGCGGCCACGGTCAGTGGACGACGATGGGCTGGAAGCCAGCGGCGCGGAGGCTGCCGAGCACCAGTTCGCAGTGCTCGTGGCCCTTTGTCTCGATGTCGATGGTGATGGCCACATCGCCCATGCTGATGGACCCGCCGATGCGGGTATGGTCCACGCGCGTGACGTTGGCGTCCGATTCGGCGATGATCCGCGAGATCGTGGCCAGCGAGCCGGGTCGGTCGTCGAGCATGATCCGCACGGACATGAACCGGCCGGAAGCGTACAGCCCCCGCTGGATCACCTTCAGCATCAGCATGGGATCTATGTTTCCGCCGGAGAGGATCACCGCCGTGGTGCCCGGATCCGGGATGACACCTTCCATGAGCGCGGCGACGCCGACGGCACCGGCGGGCTCGACCACCAGCTTGGACCGTTCAACCAGGAAGATCAGTGCGCGGGCCAGGGCGTCCTCGCTGACCGTGACCACGTCGTCGACCAGTTCCCGGATGATGGAGAACGGCAGCTGCCCGGGCCGGCCGACGGCGATACCGTCGGCCATGGTGGAGACCTTCTGCAGCGGCACCAGCGCATCGGCGGCCAGGGAGGGAGGGTAGGCGGCCGCATTCTCCGCCTGCACGCCGATCACCCTGATCTCGCGGCCCAACTCCTTCGCCCTGGCCTTGACGGCCGTGGCGACCCCGGCCAGCAGTCCCCCGCCGCCGACGCCCATGACGATGGTCTCGACGTTGGGGACCTGCTCCAGGATCTCGAGCCCCAGCGTGCCCTGTCCGGCGATGATGTCGGGGTTGTCGAACGGATGCACGAAGACCGCTCCGGTCTCGTCCGCGTAGCGCTGTGCCTCGGCGAGGGCCTCGTCCACATTGTGGCCGTGCAGCACGACTTCGGCGCCGTGGCCCCGGGTGGCCGCGAGCTTCGGCAGGGCGACGCCGAGCGGCATGAAAATGCGGGCCTTGATGCCCAGGCGGGCCGCCGCCACCGCGACGCCTTGCGCGTGGTTTCCGGCGGAGGCAGCCACGACGCCGCGTGCCTTCTCCGCATCGGACAGCCCGGCCATCCGCACGTAGGCACCCCGGACCTTGAACGACCCGGCCCGCTGCAGGTTCTCGCATTTGAAGAACACGTCGGAGCCGACCATCCGGCCCAGGGCGCGGGATTGTTCGATCGGCGTCTTGGCGATGATGCCGTCGAGGGTTTTCCGGGCGGCTTGGATGTCGTCGAGCGTGACGGGAAGCTGGGCGGTGACTGTCACTTGTCGGTCTCTTTTCTGTGCAGCAGGACGCGGCGTCGGCGGGAGGGGTCCCGGTCTGAGGGCTCGGGCGGATTTCCGGGACCCGGCGAAGCCAGTGCCGGTTCCGGCGCCCGGTAGGGCTCTTCCACCGGTGGCGGCGCGCCCAGGGCCGGGTCTGTTTCCCATCCGCGGGCGGCGATGTACTTCACGACCGCGTTGAGGATCGCGAGCAAGGGGACGGCAAAGAGTGCGCCGGCGACGCCCGCGACCATGGAGCCGCCGGCCACGGCCAGCACAACGGCCAGCGGATGCAGCGAGACTGCCTTGCCCATGATCAGCGGCTGGAGCACGTGGCCCTCCAGCTGCTGAACACCCAGCACAATGGCGAGCATGATCAGCGCGTTGACCCAGCCGTTGGCCACCAGTGCCAAGAGGACGGCGACGAACCCGGTGAGCAGGGCACCGACGATCGGGACGAAGGAACCAAGGAATACCAGGACGCCCAGCGGAAGTGCCAGTGGCACGCCGATGATGGCCGCGCCCGCGCCGATGCCGACGGCGTCAACGAAGGCGACGAACATCTGGACCCGGATGTAGTGCACCATGGAGGTCCAGCCCTTGCGGCCGGCGCCATTGCTGGCCGCCCTCGCCTTCTTGGGCAGCAGGCCGACCATGAAGCGCCAGATCCGGTCGCCGTCGTAGAGGAAGAAAATCAGCGCGAAGATGGTCAGCAGCAGGCCGGTGACCAGGTGTCCGGCGGTGGACCCGACGCTCAGGGCGCTGGAGAAGATCGCGCTGCTGTTGTTCTGCAGCTGGTCCAGGCCTTCGTTCAGGTAGTCGTTGAGTTGTTCGTTGGTCAGACGGAGCGGCCCGTCGGTCAGCCAGCCCTGGACCTGGCCGATGCCTTGCATCACCTGGTCCCACAGCTCGCTGAAGCCGATGTAGAGCTGCCGGCCGACCAGGGAGAGCGCCCCGCCGATCAGTCCCAGGAAGCCGAGGATGGTGATGACGACCGCCAGGCTCTTGGGAACCTTGGCCTTTTGCAGGAACCGGACGACGGGGGAAATCAAGGCGGCGATCAGGGCCGCGACCATCAACGGGATGATCAGCAGCGAGACGAAACTGAGCAGCCAGACCAACAGTCCGCCCACCACCAGGATCAACCCCACCCGCCATGCCCAGGCCGCGCTGATCCGCAGCGCATAGGGAACGTCCTCGCGGACGTGGTGTTGGCCGTCAACTCCGGCCAAACGTCCGGCCGGCAGCGGACGGTTTTCGGGGAAGGACCGGTTCATACACCCAATAGTTTCATACTGTGACCCAGCCGTGCGTTCAGTGAAGCTGCGCCGTAATGCCCCAGCTCCCGCCGAACGTTGCACCGGGCTCCAGCCATTCCAGCCCCAGGCCGGAATTGAAGCTGTTGGCGGGTGCCGTCATCGGTTCCACCGCGACGGCGCGGTCCCGGCCCGGATATTTGGTGGTCACCAGGACATGGACGTAGCGGAAGGTTTCCTCCTGCCACAGCCGGACCTGCGAGCCGCTCTCCGAGGCGAGGGTGGTCACCGCGCGGCCGCCCGGGCCGGCGGACAGGGCGGTGTAGCCGTGATCGATGTCCAGCTCCGCCACCCGGCTTCCGCCGCGCAGGTCGGTCTGGCCGGTGACCGGGACATCCGCCGTCGGAATCATGGTGTGCGGGTCGGTGGGAAAGTACCGCGCCGCCGGCACGGTCAAGGTCAGCCGGTCGGCGGGTTCGTCTCCGAGCCGGATGAAGGGATGTGCGCCCAGTGCGACCGGCGCCGCGGCCGCGGACAGGTTCCGCAGTTCCTGCCGGACGGTCAGGTCGCCGGCCTCGTCCAGGGAGTACTCGGCAAGATGGCTGAGCCGGAAGGGGTAGCCGTGCTGGGGGAAGATTTCCGCCTGGAGCACCACCGCTGACCCGCTGCGGCCAACCAGCCGGTAGCCGGTGTTGCGCAGCAGTCCGTGGCTGGCGTGGCCGCGGCCCGGTTCCGTGATGTCCAGTTGTTGGACGGCGCCGTCCAGCTCCCAACGGCCTCCCTCCACCCGGTTGGGCCAGGGCGCCAGCAGGATGCCCGAGGCCGAGGGTGGAATGCTGTCGTCGGCGAAGGTCTCGGTCAACTGCACGCCCTGTTTTTCGAAGAGCCGGAGGCAGCCCGCCAGTTCGGTGACCACGGCCCGCGATCCGGCGCGCCTCAGTTCAAACTGCTCGCCGGTCGCTGCCCGGCTGCGCTGGCCCGTCATGGTTCCACCGTAGCGGGTCGCCGCTTAAACAGCCGACCCCGGCGCACGGCCGGGGTCGGTTGGTTGGTCGGGAGAACGGCTGATTACTCGTCGCCGCGGAGGATGGCGAGCAGGCGCAGGATCTCCACGTAGAGCCAGACCAGTGTCACGGTCAGGCCGAAGGCGGCCGTCCAGGAGTACTTGCGGTCCACGCCCTGCCGGACGCCCTGCTCGATCGAGGTGAAGTCCACGATCAGGGAGAACGCGGCCAAGCCGATGGCCAGCAGGCCGATGATGACGCCCAGCGGGATGCCCATGATTTCCGCGCCACGCATGCCCCACTGGTTGTCCAGCACGCCGAACCACATCAGGCCCAGGTTGACCAGCGAGAAGAGCGCGTAGCCGATCAGCGCGATCATGAAGAAGCGCATGGCCTTGGGGGTGGCGCGCACCTTGCCGCTCTTGAACAGGGCCAGCGTGACGGCGAAGACGCACACGGTGCCCAGCACGGCCTGCGGGGCCACGCCGGCGTACATCGAGTCGATGACCATGGACAGGGCGCCGACGAACAGGCCCTCGGCGGCGGCGTAGGCCAGGATGAGGCCCTTGGACGGTTCCCGCTTAAAGGCGTTGACCAGCCCGAGCACCAGGCCGGCGATCATGCCCGGAATCAGCAGGATCGGGAACATCCAGCCGATCGCACCGCCGACGACCACCAGGGACAGGCAGGCCAGGGTCTTGAGGATGACGTCGTCATAGGTCATCCGGCCGGTCTGGGCTGGGCCCGCCGACGGCTGGTTGTACAGATCCTGCAGCTGCTGGCTGGAAAGCTGGGTCTGGCCGGCGAGCACGGCGGAGCCGGCTCCGGCAGGGCCCGCGGGCGAGCCGCGGAACGCCTTCGGGTTGTTGAAAACCGGATTTCCTCCGATTGCCATCTTGTTGTCCTCCATCGTCAGGGGGCGAGCTATTGCTTAGACTACCAATCCCAACGAACAACACGGCAGAAAATTCCTTGACTGGCCGGTGAACCCGCGTCGGGCACCGGCGCCGCCCTCCGGCGCCGCCCTGGGCAGCAAACCTGCGTCGGCAGCAACGCCGCCCTGCGGCAGTCTCGCGGCCGACGCGCCTGCAGCCCCGCGGCCGGGCCCGCCTGCCCGGGTAGAATGCTGGGGTGACGTCCCGCAGTCCTTCCAACGCGCCCCGCTCCTCCGCCCGGGCCAAGCTGCCCCTGCGCATGCTCCATGACCGCATCCTCGTGGCTCCGGACCAGGACAGCAGCGAGCGCCGTTCGTCCTCGGGAATCGTCATTCCGGCCACCGCCGTCATGGGCAAGCGCCTGGCGTGGGCCGAGGTAGTCGCCGCCGGCCCGCACGTGCGCCAGGTAGCGGTCGGCGACCGGGTGCTCTTCGACCCCGAAGACCGCGCCGAAGTCGAAGTCAACGCCGCCGACTACACCCTGCTCCGCGAGCGCGACGTCCACGCCGTCTCCCAGCCGGAGGAAGCGGACAGCGGCACGGGGCTCTACCTGTAGATCTCTACCTGTAAATTCGGGGCCCTGCCTGCAGTTCCCGGGCGCCCTGCCTGAAGCTTCCCGCAGGGACGCCTCTGGTTTCCCGCGGGGTTGCCGGCATCCGGTAGCCCGCCTGTTCCCGGAGGCCGATACGTTTCATCGATGCTAAATGACGGCTTCACAGTTGTTACCTGATCGCGACAGAACGCACCCTCCCGCCGCCCGTGACGCAGGTAACATAAACGACACGTCGGTGATTTCCGTCACAGACACTGTCAGCGCCTGCCGGTGATCCGGCGGACCACACCCCCCACTGTGGAGGTTCATATCTTGATCGCGATGCCGAAGCTCGTTCGGCCATTGGGGACACTGCTCGCCTTACTGGCGATCATCGCGGGCCTTATCTTGTCCGCACCCCCCTCACTGGCTTCGACCACCTCACCCGAGCCCACCCCCGGCGCGACGACGACGGGGACCGCGCCGGCGGAGCCCTTCCGCGATACGATCAGCGGCGTCCTGCGCAATGCCGACGGCCCCGTCGTGGGGGTGCGGATCACGGCGACGGGCGAAGGATTCACCGGCGAGGCGACCACCGGCGAAAACGGGTCCTGGTCGATCGGTGTCCCGAAACGTGGAACCTACCAGGTCGAAGTGGACGTCTCGACCTTCCCGGAGGGAGTGGAACTCGCCGAAGGCACACCGAATCCGCGGGAAGTCACCTTCACGAACACTTCCAACGCCGCCGCCATCTTTCCCCTCGGTGAAGGCATTGTGCTCCAGGGCGCCGGTTTCGCCGAGGTCTTCGTCGAGCGTCTCATTGCGGGCCTGAGCTTCGGCCTGCTGCTGGCCCTGGCCTCGGTCGGGTTGTCCCTCATTTACGGCACCACCGGGCTGACTAACTTCGCCCACGGCGAGATGGTCACCGTCGGCGCGGTGCTGATGTTCGGCCTCGCGCTGGTCGGCCTTCCGGTGTGGCTGGCCATGCTGTTGGCCATTGTCCTGGGCGGTGCATTCGGCTGGGCCCAGGACGCCTGGCTTTGGAAGCCGCTGCGTTATCGGGGTACCGGACTGATCCCCATGATGATCATCAGCATCGGCCTGGCCTTGGCTGCCCGGTACGTCATCCAGTTCAACTTCGGCGGCGCCACGCAGCAGCTGCCGCAGGCCCGAAGCCCCATCCTGGAATTTGGCGACATTTCGATCAGCCGCAACACGCTGCTCTCGTTGGTTGTCAGCCTGATAGTGATCATCCTGATTGCCATGCTGCTGCTGAAGACCCGGCTGGGCAAGGCAACCCGGGCCGTCGCCGACAACCCCGCGCTGGCGGCGGCCTCCGGCATCGATGTTGACGGGGTCATCCGCATCGTCTGGACGGTCGGCGGGGTGCTGGCCGCGCTGGGCGGCATCCTTTGGGCCTATTACCGCCCCGGTGTCACCTTCAACATGGGCCAGCAGATCCTGCTGCTCGTCTTTGCCGGCGTCATTCTCGGCGGCCTGGGCACCGTGTTCGGCGCCCTGGTCGGTTCGGTCATCGTCGGCATGTTCGTCGAACTGTCGACGCTCTGGCTGGAAGCGGACCTGAAGTATGTGGGCGCCCTGCTGATCATGATCGTCGTCCTGCTGTTCCGGCCACAGGGCATCCTGGGCCGTCGAGAGCGCGTGGGTTAGGAGGCAACACCATGGATTTCCTGAATATTTTCACCAACGCCCTGGGCGAAATCATCAGCCCGACGACGGCCGCCTACGCTTTGGCGGCACTCGGCCTGGCCGTCCACTTCGGCTATTCCGGCCTGCTCAATTTCGGCCAAGCCGGCTTCATGGCTATCGGCGCCTACGGCTTCGCCATTCCCACGCTCGAGTGGGGCGTGCCGTTCTTTGTCGGCGTCTTGATAGCCCTGATTGGTTCGGTGATCTTTGCGCTGTTGCTGGGCATCCCCACGCTGCGCCTCCGGGCAGATTATCTGGCCATCGTCACGATCGCCGCAGCGGAGATCATCCGGTACGTGGTCACCACCAACGACCTGACGGACATCACCGGTTCGGCGAACGGCCTGGCTGCCTTCGAAGGCGGGTTCTTCGCCCTGAATCCGTTCCCGCAGGGCGCCTACAATTTCGGCCTGGTGACCCTGAACGAACGCGGCCTCTGGATCCGCGTCGTCGGCTGGGGCCTGGTGGTGATCTGCTGCCTGCTGGTGTTCCTGCTGATGCGCAGCCCGTGGGGCCGGATCCTGAAAGGCATCCGCGAGGACGAGAACGCGGTGCGGGCCTTGGGCAAGAACGTGTACTCGTACAAGATGCAGGCCCTCATCATCGGCGGCCTGTTCGGAACAATGGCCGGCATGGTGTTCACGCTCCCCCGCGGAGCGGTACAACCAGCCAACTACCAGACGGAGCTGACGTTCTTCCTCTGGACCTGCGTGCTGCTGGGCGGCATGGCCACCGTCCTCGGCCCGGTTATCGGCGCCATGCTCTTCTGGGTAGTCCTCTCGCTGACCCAGGGACTGCTCTACGGTGCCATCGAGGCGGACTACATCACCTTCCTGACAACCACACAGGCAGGACAGCTCCGCTACATCCTGGTTGGCATCGCCTTGATGCTGCTGATGATCTTCAGGCCCCAAGGCGTGCTGGGCAATAAGAAAGAACTGGCATTCACATGAGCGAACAAGACCGCACCACCGCTGCCGGGGCCACCGCCGTCCCGGAACAGGCCGACCAGCCGGGCACGGACTACATGACGGACACGCGTCCCATTGCTGCCGACGAACCGGGCCCGGGCTGCCGGAAACGGGATCCCATCCTCGTCGCCAAAAACGTGACCCGGCAATTCGGTGGCGTCAATGCCGTGGACGTGGAATATCTCGAGATCCCACGGCACCAAATCACGGCGCTGATCGGACCCAACGGGGCGGGCAAGACCACGCTGTTCAATCTGCTTACCGGCTTCGACGTCCCCCAGAGCGGTGAGTGGTCCTTCGAGGGGCATTCGCTCGCCGGTGTGCCGTCCTACAAGGTGGCGCGCAGGGGCATGGTGCGCACGTTCCAGCTGACCAAGGTCATGGGAAAACTCTCCGTCATGGAGAACATGCGCCTGGGGGCCACCGGCCAGTCCGGTGAGAACCTCTTCAAGGCCCTCTTCAAGAACATCTGGGGGCCCAAGGAACGGGAAATCACGGAGCAGGCCGACGTCCTGCTGGCCAAGTTCAAACTGGACTCCAAACGGGACGACTACGCAGCATCGCTCTCCGGCGGCCAGCGCAAACTGCTGGAAATGGCACGCGCCCTGATGGTCCGGCCCAAGCTGGTCATGCTCGATGAGCCGATGGCCGGCGTCAACCCCGCCCTGACGCAGTCGCTGCTGGAGCATGTCAAAAACCTGAAGGCCGAGGGCATGACCGTGTTGTTCGTCGAACACGACATGCAAATGGTCCGCCACATTGCCGACTGGGTGGTGGTCATGGCCGAAGGCCGGATCGTGGCAGAAGGTCCGCCCGGCGTCGTCATGAAGGATCCCGCTGTGATCGACGCGTATCTGGGCGCCCATCACGACGTCGACCTGGGCGACGCCGAAGGCGTCGAAGCGCTGGAGGAAGAGCTGGCGCAGGACGCGGAGTCGGTCGTGGGCACGGACGCCGAGGGCGTCCTGGGCCGCCACATCAGCGAGCAGGATTCCAGCGCAGAAGAAGCAGGCAACGCCGACCGCGGAACCAGAAGGAAGGACCGGTCATGAACGCGCGCCGTATGGAAACGACTCCGGAAGCCGTGGCGCCGGGGGAACCGGTGGTCACCGTGACGGAATTGGTGGCCGGCTACCTGCCCGGCGTCAATATCCTCAACGGCTGCAGCATCGAGGCCCGCCAGGGCGAATTGATTGGCATCATCGGCCCGAACGGTGCCGGCAAATCGACCCTGCTCAAGGCGATGTTCGGCCTGGTCAAGGTCCATTCCGGCACCGTCGTGGTGCGCGGCCAGGACCTGACGGGGTTGAAAGCGAACAAGCTCGTCAGCCGCGGCATCGGGTTCGTCCCGCAGAACAACAACGTCTTTTCGACGCTGACCATCGAAGAAAACATGGAAATGGGCATGTTCCAACGGCCCAAGGACTTCAGGAAACGCTTCGATTTCGTGGCGGGTATCTTCCCGGAACTGGCCAAGCGGCGCGCGCAGCGGGCGGGTTCGCTCTCCGGCGGTGAACGCCAAATGGTGGCGATGGGACGAGCCCTGATGATGGACCCGGCGGTGCTGCTCCTGGATGAGCCTTCCGCCGGCCTCTCTCCGGTCAAGCAGGACGAGACGTTCCTGCGGGTGCACGAAATCAACCGGGCCGGTGTTTCGGTGATCATGGTGGAACAGAACGCGCGCCGCTGCCTGCAGATCTGCGACCGCGGTTACGTCCTGGACCAGGGCAAGGACGCCTACACCGGAACCGGCCGCGAACTGCTGAAGGATCCGAAGGTCATCCAGCTCTACCTTGGCACGCTCGCGGACACCGCCTGAGACCCCAGCCTCACCGCGAAGGCGGCGCCTGCCCCCCGGGGCGGGCGCCGCCTTCGTGTGTGGCTACTCCATGCCAGGCCCCGCCGCCCGCGC
>NZ_JBNHGL010000059.1:0-14848 GCF_059091245.1 Arthrobacter sp. Y3225116 | reverse complement strand
GAGCACGGCGTGGGAGACCGCATCGCCCATCAGCGACCAGCCCATCAGGATCAGCCAGCAGGACAGCCCGCCGACCAATGCCATCACGGTGCGGTCGGGTTCCTGCCAGAAGATGGTGGTGGCGCCGAAGGCGGCGGCCACCAGGGCGCGGATCAGGACCGGCTGCCAGAATACGGCCGCCTGGGTAGTACTCGGGATCGTCACGGTTCAAGCCTAGTGTGCCCCGGTGACCATCCACGCATCGTTGCGGACCCGCCAGCCGAGCGTGACCGCGCGCGCCGCAGTGTAGCCGAGACCGAAGGCCGCCCACAGCCAGAGCAGGCCCGCCGTGCCGGTCAGCCCGGCCGCGGCCACCCACACCAGCAGGGGCGCGTACGCCAGCAGGTTCACCACACCGGCAATCGCCAGGTAACGCGCGTCGCCGGCGCCGATCAGCACGCCGTCCAGGACGAAGACGAGACCGCAGATCGGCTGGCTCAGGGCCAGCAGCCAGATCGCGGCGGTGAACGCCTGGTGGACGGCAGGGTCGGAGGTGAAAACCCAGCCGAGCACCGGCGCCACGGCCGCCAGCAGCAGGCCGGTCACCACGCCGAATCCCACGCCCCAGACGATCATCCGGCGGGTCAGCGAGTGTGCCAGCGCCTTGTTCGAGGCACCCAGTTCCTTCCCGATCAGGGCCTGCGCGGCGATCGCGATGGCGTCCAGCGCGAAGGCCAGGAAACTGTACATGGTCATCACCAGTTGGTGGCCGGCCAGGCTCACCGGTCCCTGCGAGGTGGCCACAAAGACCGTCGCGAGCAGCGCGATCCGCATGCTCAAGGTCCGCAGCATCAGCCAGGACCCCACGTGCGTGGTGGCCTTCAGGCCGACCCAGGTGGGCCGCAACCGCACGCGGTGCCTGACGGCTCCGCGGTAAACGATGACGAGGTAGACCGCCGCCATGGCCCACTGGACCAGGCTGGTGCCCATGGCGGACCCGGCCACCGAGAGCCCCATCCCGTAGACCAGCAGGAAGTTCAGGCCGATGTTGGCCAGGAAGCCGATGCCGGCGACCAGCAGCGGGGTCTTGGTGTCCTGCAGGCCGCGCAACACCCCGGTGGCCGCCAGTACGATCAGCATGCCCGGCAGGCCGGGCATCGACCAGCGCAGGTAGTCCACCGCGAACCCCTGCACCTGCCCGCTGGCCCCCATGGCCGCGGTCAGGTCCGGGGCGAAAGCCCAGCCCGCGGCGGCCAGCACCACGCCGACGACCAGCGCCAGCCAGATGCCGTCCCGCCCGACTCGGTACGCATCCGACATCCGGCCGGCGCCCAGCAGCCGTGCCACCGCGGGCGTGGTGGAGTAGGCGAGGAAGATCATCAGTCCGACGACGGTCTGCACCACGGTGGCGGCCAGCCCCATGCCGGCCAGTTCCGCCACGCCGAGGTGCCCCACGATGGCCGAATCGGCCGCCAGGAACAGCGGCTCGGCGATCAAGGCGCCGAAGGCGGGGATGGCGAGTGCAAGGATTTGACGGTTCAGGCTCCGTCCCTGCCGCTGCTCGGCGGTCTTCTCCGGGTTCACGCCCACCAGCTTAGGCGCCTTGCAGCCCGGATTCCGGCGTGACGAACCGGCAGCGCGGCGCTGGAGCTTTCAACAGTCGGCTGTCCAGCGTCGCCAGGGGAACCGCGAGCAGTTCGGCCAGTGCCACATAGGACGCATCGTAAGGGCTTACGGAGTGCCGCAGTTCCCAGATCCGTTCCGCCAACGGGGCAAACGGCCAGAGCTGGACGGGCCAGCGTCCCAGATGCCCAAAAGCAGCCGCTGCCTGTCCGCTGCTGACCCGACCTGCCTGCTCCGTTCGACGCAAAGCGCTCGTGCACTCGAACAGCACCAGCTCCGGCGCATGATTCTGTTGGACCTGCAGACACTTCCGAGCCCAGGCCTGCTCTCCGGATGTGCCGATCAACGCAGACACCATGACAGACGCGTCTACGACAAGACCTTGCGACGCGGTCACCGACGATCCGCGTTCAGAGCGTCGAGGATCTCTTGTGCAGTAACCCCGCCACCCGTCTTCAGCTCGACATCCGCTTCAAGGCCTCGGACGAAATCCCCTGGACTGGGACGTGTCGCCAGTTCACGTAGTTCAGCGTTCAGGTACTCCTGCAGGGAGCGCCCCGACCGGGCAGCCCTTTCTGCCAGCCGGTCCCTTACCTCTTCAGGTACGTGGCGAATGGTGATGGAAACCGTCATGATCCAAGCCTAGCTGTCGTGCATGCATTGTGCATGCACTTCCAAGGCTTCCTGGTTCTCCCGGCTATCCGGCGCCCCGGGTACGCAGGGCGAGCACCGCCGTCGTGCCCGCGACGACGGCGAGCGCGGCGGTGAATGCGGCGACGCCGGTCCAGCCGAACCGCCCGAAGAAGAGGCCGCCGGCCCAGCCGAACAGGCTGGACCCCGCGTAGTAGAAGAGGTTGTAGAGGCCGGACGCCTGGGCCGCGCCGACCGTCGCCAGCCGCGGCGTCCAGCCCGACGCGACCGAATGGGCGGCGAAGAATCCGCCCGTGAACACCAGCAGCCCCAGCAGGATCAACGGGACCGAGTCGACGAGGGTGACCGCCAGCCCGGCGATGCTGACCAGGATCCCGCCCAGCAGCACGGGCAGCCGGCCGGTCCGCGACGTCAGGCCGCCGGCCACCCGGGAGCTCACGGTGCCGGCCAGATAGGCCAGGAACAGCAGGGAGGCCAGCGACGCGGGCAGGGAAAACGGCGGCGCCTCCAGCCGGAAGCCCAGGTAGTTGTAGACGGCGACGAAACCGCCCATGAGCAGGAATCCCTGGGCATAGAGGGCCAGCAGCGGCGCCGAGCGCAGGTTGGCCAGGATCCGCTGCCCCAGCCCGGGCCCCTGTCCGCGCATCATCGGCCGGAAGCCGCGCGGGGCCGGAGCCAGCCGGACGAACAGCACGGCGGCCACCGCGGCGGCGGCGCTGACCGCCAGCACGCCGGCGCGCCAATCGGCCCACTCCGCCACCGGCCCGGCGATGAGACGGCCGGCCAGGCCGCCCACGGTCGTGCCCGCCACGTAGGTGCCGGCCGCGACCGCCGTGTGCAGCCGCTGCACCTCCTCGTTCAGGTAGACCAGTGCGACGGCGGGGATCCCGCCCAACGCGGCACCCTCCAGGAAGCGCAGCGCCAGCAGGGCGGGAAAGTTCGGGGCCAGCGGCAGCACCAGGCCCAGGATCACGGCGGCGCTGATCGCCCACGTCATGGTGCGCTTGCGGCCGGCCCGGTCCGCCACCGCGGACCAGGGCATGACGGCGAGGGCCAGGCCGATGGTGGCGGCGGAAAGAGTGAGCGCGGCGTCGGCCGCGCTGATGTGGAAGCTTCGGGCGATGCCG
The DNA here is from genome assembly GCF_059091245.1 of Arthrobacter sp. Y3225116. Classification (NCBI taxonomy): domain Bacteria; kingdom Bacillati; phylum Actinomycetota; class Actinomycetes; order Micrococcales; family Micrococcaceae; genus Arthrobacter; species Arthrobacter sp. Y3225116. The sequence continues at coordinate 11,468 of NZ_JBNHGL010000059.1, read as the reverse complement.
GGCAGCACCGCCTGCACCGAATACAGCTGGGCGAACGTGGCGAAGCCGCCGAAGAGCAGCGCCAGGAGCATGTTGCGGTATCCCGGGCTGCCTTTCGGGTGGCCTGCCCAGGGTTGTTCCGCGCTACTCACGCCTTCGATGCTAGGCCAGCCGCAAGCAATGGTTGACGATGCCGCACGGGTGCGGCGCGGCCCCCACTACACTCGGACCAGTAGCAAAGCTTCGCAACTGGTACGTCTCGATGAAAGAGGATCTTCGTGTCCCAGCTCCAACCCGGCATGCCCGCCCCCGAGTTCACCCTCTCCGACGCCGACGGCAAGAAGGTCTCGCTGTCCGACTACGCCGGCGGGAATGTGGTGCTCTACTTCTACCCCAAGGCCGCCACTCCCGGCTGCACCACCGAGGCCTGCGACTTCCGCGACAACCTCAACTCCCTGCAGGCCGCCAACTACGACGTCGTCGGCATCTCGCCGGACGACCCTGACGCCATCCAGGCCTTTAGTGACGCCGAGGGCCTGACGTTCCCGCTGCTCTCCGACCCCGACTTCGCGGTGGCCAAGGCGTACGGCTCCTACGGCGACAAGACCTTCGGCGGGAAGGTCTTCACCGGCACGCTGCGCAGCACCTTCGTGATCGGCCCCGACGGAACCATCAAGCACGCCGAGTACGACGTGGACGCCAAGGGCCACGTCGCCCGGCTCCGCGAGACCCTCGGGGTCTGATTCCGGGGACTGCGCAAGACCCGGCGCACGGCGGTGCTCAGCCACCGCCGTCGTCGCTCCGTTTCGGGTCCATGCTCCACTCAACAACCGGAGCAGGGGGCCGAACCGGAGCAAGCGGCCGAACCGGAGCGCCAGGCCGGCTTCAAGCGGCCGGCCGCCGGCCGCCGCCGCCACCGCCGGTGCGCACCGACAACCGTGCCGCGGCCGCGGCACCGAGCACCGCGCAGGAGAACCAGATCGCGCCCCCGGGGCCGAGCGGGGCGGCCACCAGGCCGGCCGCCAGCGGCAGCACGACCTGCCCCACCCGGTTGCCGAGCAGCCGCAGCGCCAGCGCCGACCCCCGGGACTCCGGCCGGACGGCGTGGCTGATCAGCGTCATGGTCAAGGGCTGGCCCAGGCCCAGGAGGAACCCGCCCACGAACAGCGCGGCCGCGGCCACCCAGAACGGCTCCAGGACGAACGGGGTCACCGCGATCGCCGCGCCGGAGCCGAGCAGGCTGACCACCAGCAATTGAATCCGGGTCCAGCGGTGCACCAGCCACGGCAGCAGGATCCGCGAGATGATCGACGCGCCCGCCCGCACGGCCAGCAGGACGCCCACCCAGAGCGGCGGCACCCCGAGCTCCTCGCCGACCAGCGGCAGGAACGCCACCAGGATGTCGATCACCGAGAGCAGTGCCATGGACGCCAGCATGTTCCAGGCGACGCCGGGCCGCCGCAGGATCTGGCGCACCGGCTCCTTCACCAGCGGTGCCGGTGCCGCACCGCCGTCGTTCTTGCCGCGTTGGCGGAACCGGCGGGCCGCCGCGCCGGGATGGGCGCCGATCAGCATCACGGGCGCCCCGGCTGCGGCGATGCCGGCCGCGAGCAGCAGGGTCAGGTCGATGGCGCCGAGCCAGCTCGGCCCCACTCCCGCGGTCTCGCTGCCCAGCAGCAGCCCGGCCAGCAGCGGGCCGAGCAACTGCCCCAGCGAAAAGGCGGCGGTGAACCAGCCGAAGCCGCTGTCCATCTGGTTCAGCGGCGCATACCGCCCGATGGCGGACTGGCCGGCAATGGTGAACAGCAGGTGCCCCACCCCGAGCAGGGCCATCGAGACCGCGATGACGGCGACCCCCTGCGCCAGGGCCAGCCCCAGCGTGGCCACCGCCAGCAGGGCCGCGCCCAACGCGACCATGCCCTTGAGCGACGGAATCCGATCGCTCACCCGCCCCAGCCACAGCGCCGCCACCACCGGCAGCACCGCGTAAACGGCGGTCACCACGCCGATGACCGCCGCGTCTCCGCCCAGGGCCAGCAGCTTGTAGGAAACCACCGGCCGCGACACGTTCAGGGACGTCTGGGTCAGCACGGCGGCCGCCATCAGGACCCAAAGCCAGAGGCGTGAGCCGGGCTGGTGTGGCGGGTGGGTGCTCATGTCCTCGTTCCTGAAGTACGGCCGGCCTCCCCATTCTGCCCCGCGCCCGGCCGTTCGTCGCAAAACCGTTGCGCCGCCGGTGCCCCGGTGGTCGAATGGGTGGCATGGCTACTGGGGAGACCGTCCTGGCGATCGGGACCAAGAAGGGGCTGTGGCTGGCAACCAGCCGCGACCGGACCAATTGGTCCCTGTCCGGCCCGCACTTTTTGATGAACGAGATCCCCAGCATCGGGATCGACCAGCGCGGCGGCTCCACCCGCCTGCTGGTGGGAGCCCGCTCCGAACACTGGGGGCCCACGATCTTCCGCTCCGAGGACCTCGGCGAGACCTGGACCGAACCGGAGAACGGCGCCATCCGCTTCGGCGAGAACGACGGCGCCGCGGTGGAGCGGATCTGGCAGATCCAGCCCGACGCCGCGGACCGGCCGGGCGTGGTCTGGGCCGGCTGCGAACCGATCTCGGTCTGGAAGTCCACCGACGGCGGCGAGCACTTCGAACTCAACCGCAGCCTGTGGGACCACCCCGACAAGGACCAGTGGGGGGCCGGTTACGGCGGAGCGGCGATCCATTCGGTGCTGCCGAGCCCGCAGGATCCGGACACCGTGCACGTGGCCATGAGCACCGGGGGCGTGTACCGGACCACCGACGGCGGCACCAGCTGGCAGGCACGCAACCACGGCATCAGCGCCTACTTCATGCCCGATCCGAATCCCGAGGTGGGCCAGTGCGTCCACAAGATCGCGCGGGATGCCGCCGATCCGTCCACGCTCTTCGCACAGAACCACCACGGCGTCTACCGCTCGGACGATTCCGGCGACAACTGGCAGTCCATTGCCGACGGGCTGCCCACCGACTTCGGCTTCGTCATGCTCACCCACCCGCGCAGGTCCCGGACCGCCTGGGTGGTGCCGATCAAGGCCGACGGCGAGCGGATTCCGCCGGACGGGCATCTCGCCGTGCACCGGACCGACGACGGCGGCGCCACCTGGGCGCGTTTCGCCACCGGGCTGCCGGACCAGGATTACAACGTGGTGCTGCGCGACGCCGCCGCCGCGGACACCGGCGATCCGGCCGGCGTCTACTTCGGCACCCGCGGCGGCTCGGTGTACGCCAGTGCCGACGAGGGCGAAGTCTTCGTGGAAGTGGCCTCGGGGCTGCCGGACGTCCTGTGCGTCCGCGCGGCCACCCTGTAAGGAGGGATCCCCGTGGTGGGTGTGGCAGAAAAAGCGGTCACCGTCGTCGTGCCCAGCCTGCTGGCCAAGGTGACCGGCGAGCAACGCGAGCTGAGCGTGCCGGCATCCGGTCCGCAATCCGTGGCGGAGATCCTGGACGCCTTGGCCGGCGATTACCCGGTCTTTAACCGCCGGGTCCGCAACGAAACCGGTGCCATCCGCCGCTACGTCAATCTGTACCTCGACGGCGAGGACATCCGCACGCTGCAGGGACCGGCGACGCTCGTGGAACCGGGCCAGGAACTGCTCATCATCCAGTCCGTCGCCGGTGGATAGGATCCGCGATTAAGCCGACAATGGTGTACCAATAGCCGCCGCAACTTGGAGGAGGGACCCGATGACCAGCAACAGCCAGCACGAAGCAGACATCACGGAAGCCAACGAGGCGGACGTGCAGGAACAGGCCCTTCCAGTCCGCAGTGACGACCTGGAACACGAAGCATCGCCGGCGATGACCTCCACCTGGGAGGCGAACGAGGCGGACCTGCAGGAGCAGCTGGAACCGGTCAAGTCCGACGAGGACGACGAGTATCCGCGCGGGGAAGCCGAGTAGGACCGGTCCGCTCGGGACGCGGGAGTCCGGCCAAGGACGAGTTGGCAACCCGCGGGGAACGGAATCGGCCGCGGGCAGCGCCTGGTGCCCGTGGGCCGCTACTCCCCGACCAGTCCGTCCACTGCCTCGCGCAGCAGGTCGGCATGCCCGTTGTGCCGCGAGTACTCCTCGATCATGTGGACCAGGATCCACCGGAGGCTGGGAACCCCGGTAGTGGACCCGGCCGCCGAGCCGGTCCCGTCCAGGCCCCCGTCAGCCAGTGCTTCGGCGGTCAGGGAGCGGGAGCGTGCCACGGCTGTTTGCCACATCCGGCGGAGCTGTTCCGGCGTGTCTTCGCCCGCGGACTGCCAATCCCAGTCCGGGCTGGCCTTCCAGTCCACTGTGTCCCAAGGAGGCTGCGGGTCATGCCCGTGCAACCGCACGGAGAACCAGTAGTCCTCCACGAACGCCAAGTGCTTGAGCATGCCGCCCAGGGTCATCCGGGACGGCGCCAGGGTGGCGGCCAGTCCTTCCGCGCCCAGACCCGCGCACTTCCATTCCAGGGTGGCGCGGTGGAACTCCAGGAAACCCAGCAGTGTCTCCGCCTCCCCCGCCGCCAGCGGAGGGTCGGTGCGGCCCTGCTCGTCCACGTCGCTCATGGTCAGCGAGTCTAGCGGCACGGAATAATGGCCGCATGCGACTTGCAGTTTTCACCGGATCGGCCAGCGGCAGGGACGACATCTACGCGCGGGAGGCGGAGCGGTTCGCGACGGAACTGGCTTCCCGTGGGATCGGGATCGTGTACGGCGGTGGGCAGGTGGGCCTGATGGGCGTCGTCGCGGACAGCGCGGTGGCGGCCGGCGGCGACGTGGTGGGCGTGATCCCGGAGTCGTTGGACAAGACCGAAGTGGGGCACGTCGGGCTGAGCACCCTGCACGTGGTGGACTCAATGCACGAGCGCAAACAAATGATGGCGGACCTGGCCGACGCCTTCGTGGCGCTGCCGGGCGGCATCGGAACGCTGGAGGAGATTTTCGAGGCCTGGACGTGGCTTCAGCTCGGGATCCACGAGAAGCCGGTGGCCTTCCTGAACATCAACGGCTTCTGGGACCAGCTGCTGGCGACCATCGACGGCCTGGTCGCGGGCGGCTTCCTCAAGCAGGACTATCGGGATGCGGTCATCGTGGCCGGCTCCGCCGCCGAGCTGTTGGATGCCATCGAGGGCTGGACGCCGCCGGTGCGCAAGTGGCGGGACCCCGGCGAGCGCAGCCGCATCTAGCAGCCTCGACGGAATGCAGACAGCGCCCCTCCCGTCCGGGAGAGGCGCTGTCGGTGGCAGCAGACGGCGGGGAGGCCCCGCCGTCGTACCGGGTGAGGGTTTGAGGCCTACGGGAAGAACTTGTCCAGTTCCGCCGCCTTCTGCAGCGTGCCGTACTTCAGGGCGGCGTCGGCGAGCTTCTGCGCGGCCTCCATGTTGAAGTCCTTGCGGAAGGTCGGCAGGGCCATGTCCGCGCGGGAGTCTTCGTCGATCTTGGTGTAGGTGCCCACGATCTCGCGGACCTCGTCCGGGTTCTCCTGCGCGTACTCCAGCGAGCGGTTCATCGCGGCCTGGAACTTCTTGACCAGCTCCGGATCGCCGGAGACCGTCTCGCCGGTGGCGAAGTAGCCGGAGATATCCAGGTTCTTGTCGAAGTCGGCGAAGTTGTAGGAGACCACGCGGCCGCCGTCTTCGACGGACTGGGACAGGAACGGGTCAAGGATCCACGCGGCGTCCACCTGACCGTTGGCCAGCGCGGCCGGGGCGTCCGGGAAGCCGATCTCGACGAACTTCACGCTCTCGGGGTCGCCGCCGTCGGCCTCGATCACGCTGCGGATGGTGGTGTCACCGATGTTGGAGAGGGTGTTCACGGACACGGTCTTGCCGGCCAGGTCCTTGGGCGACTTGATGTCCGAATCGCCCTTGACCACTACCCCGCCGAAATCGTGCTTGGTGTCGCCGGAGGTGGAGTTGCCGTTGGCCACCAGCTGGATGTCCAGGCCCTTGTCGTTGGCGACCATGACCGACACGACGTTGCCGAAGGCGAAGTCGAAGCCACCGCTGACCACGGCGGGGATGGCGGCCGCGCCGCCGGCGACGTTCTGGATGTCCAGGTCCAGGCCCTCTTCTTCGAAGAAGCCCTTCGAGTCGCCGAGCCAGAGCGGGGCGGTGTCCACGATCGGGATCACGCCAACGGTCACCTTGGTCAGGTCGCCGGCGCCGGCGGATTCGTTCCCGCCGGCCTCGTTGCCGCCGCCGCTGGGCGATCCGGATCCACAAGCCGCCAGGCCGAGCGCGGAGACACCGGCCAGCAGCGTCAGGAATGTTCGCTTCATGTCACTTCCTCAGTTCGAAAACATCAAGTGACAGCGCCCGCGGTCTCCCCCAACCGGAGAGCGCGGTCATTGCGCTGTCACCGGCAACCACTATGTCACGGCTCACACCGGGCGCCTGCAGCGCGGACGAAATGTGACGCGTCACCCACTTTGCTCGCGCCGCCCCCTTCGTTGCGTCACGCACTTCGCTCGCGTCACCCACTCTGCTGCCGGAACCGCACGTGACGCGCCCTCACCGGGCGGCGAGTTGCGCCTTGACCTGCTTGCGCAGCACCTTGCCCAAAATCGACGTAGGCAGCTCCCCCACCGCGACGATCCGGCGCGGGACCTTGTACGCCGCCAGCCGGCCGCGGCAATAGTCCCGCAACCCCCGTTCATCCAGCCGGACCGTGCCTTCGGGGCGAAGCACGACGGCGGCCGCCACCTCCTCGCCGCCCTCCGGGCGCGGAAGGCCGACCGCGGCGGCCTCCATCACGTCCGGGTGGGAGCGGAGAGCGTCTTCGACTTCGGACGGCGACACGTTGAAGCCGCCGGTAATGATCAGTTCCTTGACCCGGTCGACGATGCGGACGTTGTGCTGCCCGTCCACGGTGACGATGTCACCGGTGCGCACCCAGCCGCCGTCGAGCAGGACCTCCGCCGTTTCCTCCGGCTTGCCCCAGTACCCCTGGAAGACCTGCGGGCCGCGGATCAGCAGTTCGCCCGGCTGGCCGGGCGCGACGTCGCGGGCCGGGTCCTCCGGGTCAACCACCCGCATCTCCGTGCTGGGGAACGGGACACCGATCGTGCCGTTCTGCCGCGTCGGCGCGAACGGGTTGCCCAGGGCCACCGGCGATGTCTCCGTCATCCCGTAACCCTCCACCAGCAGGCCGCCGGCGGTCTCCTCCCACAGGTCCACGGTGGCCTGCGGCAGGTTCATGGCACCCGAGATGGCGAACCGCACGGACCCCAAATCCACCCGGCGCTTCCTGGCCTCCCGGGCGGTCCGCTCGTAGATGGGCGGCACAGCGCAGAAGATTGTGGGCGGGGTCTTCTTCGCCGCCGCCAGCACCAGGTCCACGTCGAACTTGGGAAACAGGACCACACGCGAGCCGGTGAGCACCCCGAAGGTCAGGTGCAGGGTCATGCCGAAGGCGTGGAACATCGGCAGGATGGCGTACATGACCTCCTTGCCCTCGGACACGCCGTGCATCCACGCGCGGCCCTGCTCCGCGTTGGCCCGCAGGTTCCGGTGCGTGAGCATGGCGCCCTTGGGTTGTCCGGTGGTGCCGGAGGTGTACTGGATGGCCGCCAGGTCGGTCACCGCCGGCCTGGGATGCGACTTCTTCAGCGGCCTGGCCTGCAGCAGCCTCTCCCACGTCACGGTCCCCTTAACCCGCGTGGTCAGCGCCTTGCGCGCGGTCCTGGCAGCCGGGACGGGCAGCCGCAGGGCCAGGCGCTTGGCCCGGGGCATCGCCCGGGTGAGGTCCACGGACACGATCGCCTTGACCTCGATATCCGGCGGAAACGCCTGCACTTTGGCCACCACGTTGTTCCAGACAATGGCTACGGTCGCCCCGTGGTCCTCGAACTGGTGGCGGAGTTCGCGCTCGGTGTACAGCGGATTATGTTCGACGACGACGGCGCCCAGGCGCAGCACGGCGTAGAAGGCCACCACGTGCTGGGGGCAGTTCGGCAGGATCAAGGCCACGCGGCTGCCCGGGCCTACGCCGAGCCGGCGCAGGCCTTCCGCCGCCCGGTCTATCTGCCGGCCCAGCTCCCGATAGCTGGTCGTGGCGCCGAAAAAGTCGAGGGCCGTCTTCCTCCGGAACCGGCGGACCGAGTCTTCCAGCATGTGCGACAAGGATTCGGTCGGTACATCGATCTCGGCCGGCACGCCTGGCTGGTAGTTCTGCAGCCACGGGCGATTCTCAACGGTGGACACAGCAGTGACACGTCCTCTCACTCGGTTGCTACCAGTCTAGGGCGCGTCTTTTGGGCCCAACCAGCAGCGCCCCGCCCTCCTGACGGAGAACGGGGCGCTGCGGGTACGTGCCGGATTACTGCGCGGGCAGCTGCAGAACCTGGTCGACGAAGATCAGGTTCGGATCGGAAACGGTGTCCGCATTGGCTGCGAACAGCTCCTGCCATCCGCCCTGAAGGCCCAGGGACTGGGCGATCTTGCCGAGGGTGTCGCCGGGCTGCACGGTGTAGGTTTCGCCGCTGACCGCCGGTGCCTGCACCGCGGGTGCGGCCGGTGCCGGGGCCGGAGCCTGGGCAACCGGGGCCTGCTGGACCGGCGCCTGGGCGACCGGTGCCTGCTGGACGGGTGCCTGCTGGATCTGGGCCGACTGGCTGCTCACCTGCGACCCTCCGCCGCCGCCGGCCAGTCCCAGCTTGGACGAGCAGGCGGGCCAGGCGCCCCAGCCCTGGCTGTCCAGGACGTTCTCGGCCACGGCAATCTGCTCGGCGCGGCTTGCGTCAGCGGCAGAACCGCTGCCGCCGTTAGCCGCCCACGTGCCCGGGGCGAACTGCAGGCCGCCGGAGTATCCGTTGCCGGTGTTGATGTTCCAGTCGCCGCCGGACTCGCACTGGGCCAAAGCGTCCCAGGTTGCCCCGTCGGCGGCGTTGGCGGCCGGTCCGACCAGCGCAACGCTGGCTCCGGTCAGGGCGACGGCGGCGAGGCCGCCACGCAGGGCACGGCTGAGGTTCAGGTTTTTGTTTGGATTCACAATGCTCCGTTGAGGCCGCCTTATGCTCAGTCCGTCCCCGAACGTCTCCGCACCGCCGTCAGCCACTCGCATAATCGAGGTCATGTGGACGTCTGCCATTCTGACGGCGAAAGGCGTGGGCAGCGTCCGGGCATTCCATGGGTAGTTCATGCCGGATGTTCCGGCATCCCCTGGCGCGGTCATCTCGCCCGCGCACGAAACTGCACGTTACCGTAAAGTAACCAACGTTGCAAAACCGTGATCTGCCATCAGCGTGTCGGTCCGCGCGGCGGCTCGAATGACGGCTAGGCGCACCCTCGCCCCTGTGGGCCCTTCCCAGTGCCCGGCCCAGCACGTAGCGTGGGGATTCCTATTCGATCGGAAGGTTTTCCCATGGCAGAGAATCCCAGTCCCATTGACATCCAGAAGGCGCTGGGCGGCGTCGATTACCCGGCATCCGCCGGCGACTTGGTGAAGAAGGCGGAAGAATCCGGAGCCGGGGACGACGTCCTCTCGGCGCTCAAGAATCTCCCCGACAAGCAGTACGAAAGCCCGGCCGAGGTCAGCAAGGCGGTAGCCGGCAACTAAGGCCTTCGGCCGGCAGTCCTGTCCACCGGCACCAGCTCGACGTCGAGGAGGCGGCCGCCGTCGGCCGTCGCGGTCATGTACGTGCAGACCGGCTGGCGGCGGCGGTCCGTGGGCGAACCCGGGTTCAGCAACCGCAGGCCGCCGGCCGACGTGGTGTCCCAGGGGATGTGGCTGTGGCCAAACACCAGCACGTCGGCATCGGGAAAGCGAGCCTGGCAGCGCTGTTCGCGCCCCTTTGCCGCCCCGGTTTCGTGCACCATGGCGAACCGGACCCCGGCGATGGTCGCCCGGACAATCTCCGGCAGTCGCGCGCGCAGGTCGTCGCCGTCGTTGTTGCCGTACACCCCGACCAGCCGACGGCTCCGCTCTTCCAGGTCGTTGAGCAGCCCGGCGGTGACCCAATCGCCGGCGTGGAAGACGACGTCGGCCGCCTCAACCGCGTCCCACACCTGGTCAGGAAGGTGCCGCGCCCGCTTCGGCACGTGTGTGTCCGCCAGCAGCAGCAAGGAGGTGGCCATACCGGCATCCTTGCATATCGGGTCAGAGGCCGAAGGCCATTCGCAGCCCGAGCGCCAGCATGACGACGGCGATCAGCCCGTCGAGCAGGCGCCAGGAGCCGGGCCGGGCGAAGAAGGGACGCAGCAGCCGGGCGCCGAAGCCGAGGGCGCCGAACCAGATGAGGCTGCCCGCCACGGCGCCGGCGCCGAAATACCAGCGCAGTTCCGGCCCCTGGGTGTTGGCGATGGAACCGAGCAGCAGCACCGTGTCCAGATACACGTGCGGGTTCAGCCAGGTCAGGGCCAGCGCCGTGGCAGCCGTTGCGGACAGTCCCCCGCCGGAGCGATTGGCCGAGGCGGTCAGCACGCCCGGCCTGATCGCCCGTTTGGCGGCGAACACCGCGTAGGCCAGCAGGAACGCCGCCCCGCCCAGCCGGATGACGTCCACCACCGCCGGGGCGGCCTCGATCACGGCGCCGATGCCGGCAATCCCGGCGGTGATCAACAGTGCGTCGGACACCGCGCAGATGAGAACGACGACGCCGATGTGCTCGCCGCGGATGCCCTGGCGCAGCACGAAGGCGTTTTGCGCGCCGATGGCGACGATCAGGGCCAGCCCGGTTCCCAGGCCCAGCAGGACTGTGGGAGCAATAGCGGTAGTCACAACAGTCGACGCTACCGACAACCCGGGCTTCAGTACAGCTAAAGAAACTTCAGTTACGTAAGCTTGGCTTATGCAGCCGTTCCAGTTCGACCACCTGGCGACCTTCGCCGTCGTCGTCCAGGAGGGCAGCTTCGATGCCGCCTCCCGCGCCCTCCACGTGACGCCCTCGGCCGTGTCCCAACGGATCAAGTCCATGGAGCAGGCGGCCATCGGGGCGTTCGCCAACAGCGGCCAGATCTGCACGTCCGTGGAGCGCATCTACGTGCACCGCGACGTCGCCGGCCCGTTCTGCGAGGCGCTCGCCGCCGAGGCCCGCAAACGCAACGACGGCGGGGCGATGGCACCGCTGGTGGACCGCCGACTCCGGGACAGCGTCAACGCCCAGGTGGCCGAGGCGCTCTCGCTCGGGGCGACGGCCGCCGAGGGCGGCTCGGTTCCAGAGGGTCCGGGCGCCCACTATCCAGCCACCGTGCTGCTGGACTGCACGGACCGCATGACCGTGATGCAGGAGGAGACCTTCGGCCCGGTGGCCCCGGTCCGGGTGGTGGACAGCTTCGACGACGGGCTTCAGCTGGCGGCGGAGGGCCGGTACGGCCTGGCCGCCACGGTGCTGACCGCGGACCTGGAACATGCGCACCGGGCCGTTGCCGGGCTCCAGGTGGGCAGCCGGTACGAGGAAGCGGTGTCGCCGCTGGTGTGGTCCTCGTCGGAACGGGAAGGGTTCGTCGAGTCTGTGCAGTCCATGCGGCGCCGGGT
>NZ_JBNHGL010000058.1:0-15331 GCF_059091245.1 Arthrobacter sp. Y3225116 | reverse complement strand
GGAAACGCGGGGCCGGGCGGGAGCAGCCCGGTTTCCCGGCCACTGTTCCGCCGCTTCCACCCTCAGCCGAACCCGTCCGGCGGGGCGGGCGGGCTCTATATATTGGTGGCATGACGCACAGCCCCGCCGAAACCGTCCCCGCCCCCTCCCCCGCGGCACTGCCGGAACCGCCGTCGCGCCGCAAGGTTCCCGTCGAGCGCTCCCACCACGGCGACGTCTTCGTGGACAACTATGAGTGGCTGCGGGACAAGGAGAGCCCGGAGGTGGTCGCGCACCTGGAGGCGGAGAACGCCTACACGGCGGCGGTCACCGGGCACCAGCAGCCGTTGCGCGAGGCCATTTTCGCCGAGATCAAGAACCGCACCCAGGAAACGGATTTGTCGGTTCCGGTCCGCAAGGACGGCTGGTGGTACTACGGCCGGATGGAAGAGGGCAAGCAGTACGGCATCCAGTGCCGGGTCCGGGCCGCGGACACCGGCGACCGGGCGGCCGACTGGACTCCCCCGCAGGTCGACGCCGGCCGGCCGGTGCCCGGCGAGCAGGTGCTGCTGGACGGCAATGCCGAAGCCGAGGGCAAGCCGTTCTTTTCGCTGGGCGGCTCTGCCGTGACCCGAGACGGAAGCCTCTACGCCTACGCCGCCGACTTCGCCGGCGACGAGCGCTTCACCCTGAGGATCAAGGATTTGGACACCGGCGACCTCTTGGACGACGTCGTGGAGAACGTCTTCTACTCGTTGGCGTTCGATCCCGACGGCAGCCGCGTGTTCTACACGGTGGTGGATGAGTCCTGGCGCCCGTTCCAGATCAAGGCGCACACCATCGGCACACCGGCGGCCTCCGACGTCGTGATTTACCAGGAAGACGACCCGGCCATGTGGATGGGGTTCGAGCTCTCCTCCGACCGCCGGCACCTGGTGATCGGGATCGGCTGCTCCGAATACTCCGAGACGCGCCTGCTGGACTTCTCCGCCCCGGAAGCCGGGCTGCGGACGCTCATCCCGCGCAGCGAGCGGGTGCTGTACGACGCCGAGCCGTTCCTGCTGGACGGTGCCCACAAGGTGCTGCTGACCCACAACAAGGACGCGGTGAACTCGATGGTCTCGCTGGCCGACCTCGCGGAGTTCTCCAAGCCCTTGGCCGAGCAGCACTGGGACACCGTGGTGGAGCACGACGACGCCGTGCGGGTCAACGGGGCCGGGATCACCGCCACCCATATGGTCCTGTCCATCCGCCAGGACACCATCGAGCGCGTGCAGGTGCTGCCCCTGGCCGGTTTGGGGACGGCCGCGCAGGCAGCCCCGGCGGAGCCGGCGTTCGACGAGGAATTGTTCACCGCCGGCGTCGGCGGTTCCGACTACGAGGCACCGGTGATCCGGCTGGCCTACACCTCGTTCCTGACGCCGCCGCGGATCTACGACTACGAGCTGGCCACCGGCACGCTGCACCTGCGCAAGGAAACGCCGGTGCTCGGCGGCTACGACCCGGCGGACTACGTGGCCGGGCGGGAGTGGGCGGCCGCGCCGGACGGCACGAGGATTCCGCTGTCGGTGCTCCGCAAGGCCTCGGTGCGGCGGGACGGCAGCAACCCGGCACTGGTCTACGCCTACGGCAGCTACGAGGTCAGCATGGACCCTGCGTTCAGCACCGCGCGGCTGTCGCTGCTGGACCGCGGCGTGGTCTACGTGGTGGCGCACGTCCGCGGCGGCGGCGAAATGGGCCGGCACTGGTACGACGACGGCAAGAAGCTGCGCAAGAAGAACACCTTCACGGACTTCGTCGCCGCCACCGACTGGCTGGCGGCCTCCGGCTGGGCGGATCCGGGACGGATCGCGGCCATGGGCGGCTCCGCCGGCGGGCTGCTGATGGGCGCCGTCGCCAACCTGGCGCCGGAGAAGTATGCGGCGATCGTGGCGCAGGTGCCCTTCGTCGACGCGCTGACCTCGATCCTGGACCCGGACCTGCCGCTGTCGGCCCTGGAATGGGAGGAATGGGGCAACCCGATCACGGACCCGGAGGTCTACGCGTACATGAAGTCGTACACCCCCTACGAGAATGTCCGGCCGGCCGCGTATCCGAAGATCGCTGCGGTCACCAGCTTCAACGACACCCGGGTGCTGTACGTCGAGCCGGCCAAGTGGGTGGCGGCCCTCCGGGAGGCCACAACGGGCACAGAACCGATCGTGCTCAAGACCGAGATGGACGCCGGCCACGGCGGCGCGTCCGGACGGTACGAGGCCTGGAAGGACCGGGCCTGGGATTACGCCTTCGCCCTCGACGCGATCGGCGCCACCGAGCCGGCCTGACCCGCCCGGCGTTCCCCGGCCGCCTTGACTTGAATCACAAATCAGGATTACCTAATGAACATTCGGTAATGAACAGCGAGGGGCTTCCATGACGGACATCGGCGTCGACACTTCCCGGAACAATCCGGCGGAAAGCAACGAGCTGCAGCCGGGCGAACGGCCCGTGCACCCGGCCTTCGTCAACGACCGGGCCGCACGCTGGATGGGCGTGGAAGTCGTGAAGGCGGAGTTTGGCGACGTCGTGATCGAGATGCGGCTGCGCGAAGAGATGCTCAACGGCTTCGGCATGGCGCAGGGCGGCATGGTGTTCGCGTTCGCCGACGTGGCCTTCGCGCTGGCCTGCAACGACCCCGACGGCGACGGCAGCACCCTCACGGTGGCCTCCGGCGTCGACGTCAATTTCCTCAACCCGGGATTTGCCGGCCGGCTGCTGACAGCAACCGCCCGGCTGGTCAACCAGACCGGGCGGAGCGGCCTGTACGACATCACCGTCACCCAGGAGAATCCGGACGGCGGTGCCGACGTCCTGCTCGAATTCCGCGGCCGTTCCCGCACCGTCCCCAACCCCGCCCGCAACCAGCGAAAGCCCTGACTGCGCCGCAGCTCCGTATAGCGACGCCCCCAGCCTTCACCGACAGCACTGCCCAAACCCGCATTAAAGGACCGTTCCCATGACGACCACCACCGGTACGAAAGCCCGCAAGACCACTCCCGCCGCCGAGGACACCCTCGACCCGGAGGAGCTGATGAGCCGGGACGAGCTGGAAGCCCTCCAGCTGAAGCGCCTGCAGCACACGGTCGCCTACGCCTATGAGCGCGTGCCCATGTACAAGCAGAAGTTCGACGACGCCGGCGTGCGCCCGGAGGACCTCAAGGAACTGTCCGACCTGGCCAAGTTCCCCTACACGGACAAGGAAGACCTGCGCCGGTCGTACCCGTTCGGCATGTTTGCCGTGCCGCAGCAGGAAGTGGCCCGGATCCACGCCTCCTCGGGCACCACCGGCCGCGCCACCGTGGTGGGCTACACCCGCCGGGACATCCAGAACTGGGAGACGCTGTTCGCGCGCTCCATCCGCGCCTCCGGCGTCAAGAAGGGCTGGAAGGTCCACAATGCCTACGGCTACGGCCTGTTCACCGGCGGGCTCGGGGCACATTACGGGGCGGAGAAGCTGGGCTGCACCGTCATCCCGATGTCCGGCGGCCAGACCGAGAAGCAGATCCAGCTGATCCAGGACTTCGAACCGGACGCCATTCTCTGCACCCCCACCTACCTGCTCACCATCGTGGACGCGATGGAGCACGCCGGCGTCGATCCCGCCAAGACGTCGCTGAAGGTCGCGGTGCTCGGCGCCGAGCCGTGGACCGATGAGATGCGCCACGAGCTGGAGGGCAAGCTGGACATCGACGCGTGCGACATCTACGGCCTCTCCGAGGTCATGGGCCCCGGTGTCGCCGGCGAATGCGTGGACTACAAGGACGGCTCCACCATCTGGGAGGACCACTTCCGGCCGGAAGTGATCGATCCGCTCACCGACCGCGTGCTGGGCGACAACGAGTCCGGCGAGCTGGTGTTCACGTCGCTGACCAAGGAAGCCATGCCGGTGATCCGCTACCGCACGCACGACCTCACCCGGCTGCTGCCCGGCACCGGGAGGCCGAACATGCGCCGCATCGGCCGCATCACCGGGCGCTCGGACGACATGATCATCCTGCGCGGGGTGAACCTCTTCCCCACCCAGATCGAGGAGATCGCCCTGCGCATCCCCGGCCTGAGCCCGCACTTCCAGCTGGAGATCAGTCGGCCGCACCGGATGGACGAGCTGACCGTCAAGATCGAACGCCGCGAAGACTGCACCGCCGCCAAGGCAACCGAAGCGGCCCGGGAGCTGCAGCGCCAGATCAAGATCCACGTCGGTTCCAGCTGCAAGATCGTGGTCGCCGACCCCGGCACCCTCGCCCGGTCCAGCGGCAAGCTGCGCCGGGTCTACGACCTGCGCGACAACGCCTGACGGATGTGGGAACGGCGGGCGGCAGCAGGCCTGTGCAGGCGCCGCCCGCCGCATAACTGACCTAACGGTCGTGGGAGAATAGCACAATGGCGAAAACAAGGACCCAGGAGACCGCCCGCCGCGGCCGCCCCGGCTACGACCAGCAGTCGGTGCTGAACGTCGCCGTCGCCGTGTTCAACAAGCACGGTTACGAAGCAACCTCCATGGGCATCCTCGCCGAGAACCTGGGCATCTCCAAGAGCGCCATCTACCACCACGTTCCGTCCAAGGGCGACCTGCTGCGCCTGGCCCTGGATGAGGCGCTGGGCAGCCTGGAAGCCGTGCTCGAAAACCCGTCGGCTTCCGCCGGCCGGGCGGATGCGCGCCTGGAGTTCGTGCTCCGCGGCACCGTCCAGGTCCTGTGCGAAAAGCTGCCCTACGTCACCCTGCTGCTGCGCCTGCGCGGCAACACCGAGATCGAACGCGACGCGCTGGACCGCCGGCGCGCGTTCGACCACAAGGTGGCGGACCTGGTGGACGCCGCCCGGGCCGAGGGCTCCCTGCGCGGGGACATCGACCCGAGGACCACAACCAGGCTGCTATTCGGCACGATCAACTCCATCGTCGAGTGGTACAAACCGGGCGGATCGCTGTCCCCGCAGAAGCTCGCCGACGACCTGATCGCCATGATGTTCGACGGCCTCCACCTGCCCGCCGCGGCCCGCGTCATCGCCTGACTCCCGGCCGGCACCACCGCCTGATTCCCGGCGGCAGCGCCGGCCGCACCAACGCGGATCCACGGCCGCCAGACGGAGCCGACGTACCTGCTGAATTCGCCGTCCTCCCCTGCTAGGCTGACCTCACCATTCGATGTTATGGGGACGTGATCGATATGGATGGGGAGTTCGGGTGGGTCTCGGCGCTCAGCATGGCGCTCACGATCGCCGCCATTGTCCTGTTCGCCTACCGCGTGCCGTGGGCCTGGTTGCTGCCGGTGGCCGCAACCGCCGTGCTGCTGGCCACCGGGATCCCCTACGGCCGGCTGAACACCAGCACCGTTTTTGTGCTGGCCGCGGCCCTTTACGGCCTGTGGAAATGGACCCAGTACCGGCGGGAAGGCGTCCACGTCCCGCTCCGCTCCGCCCACGGGCGTGAGTGGGGCATCGGCGCGGGGCTGTTGCTGCTGCTGTTCCTGCTCAACGGGTTCGCCGGCGTCACCCCGGTTGCCGAGATCGGACCCCTGTACCTCTTCAACGCCCTGCTGGCCGCACTCCCGGCCGTCATGTACCTGGGCTTCGCCCACGGCATCCTGCAGTCGTGGTGGCTGGGCGTCGCGCTCTCGCTGTCCACCATGTTCCTCTCCGCCATCCGCGACGCTCCGGTCTGGGTCTCCCTGTACGGTGCGATAGCGGCCGGCCTCCAAATCTTCGGTTACCTGGGCTGGCAGGCGGCCTTGCGGCGGCCGGTGCGGAGCAAACACCGGCTGGCGCCGACGCGGCCCGGCCGTCCGGCCGCTCCCGGTCCCGGCACAGCGGGACGGGCCGTGTAACGAGTAAAGGGGAGGGCGGCGGCATGGACTGGCTCATGGCCTTGAAGTTCCTGGACGGTCCCGCCGGCGCGCTGGTTTCCGTGGGCTACCTGCAGGCCTCGGTGGGCCTGCTGACGGTCTTCCTGTTCGGGCTCCACTCCCGCTGGGCCTGGCCCGTGCTGCTGGTGCAGGAGGCCCTGGTCTTCCTGCTGCTGCTCACGCCGGCTTTCGACGGCGGCGGCGGGTTCTTCGTCGATGCCTCGATAGGCGTGGCGCTGCTGCTGCCCTGCTACGGCGCGTGGCGCTGGCGTGCCGCCGCCCCGCTCCTTGCACCGGGTGCGGCCGGCCCGGCGGTGTGGGTGCACCGGGCAACGGGCCGTACCTGGGCGGTGGCCGTGCTGGTCCTCGTCGCCGCCACGGTGGTTTTCGTGGCCAGCGACATTCAGGCCGGCTTTCCCCTGGAGGGCGGCCTGCTGACCGTCCTCCTGCTCCAGGCGTTCTACGCCGCGGTGATGACGGTGGTGTATCTGGGCTTGGCGCACCGGATCTACGAGGCCTGGTGGCTGTGGCTGGCTTTTGCCGTGGTGCAGCTGGCCACGTCGCTGGTATTTCCCAGCCAGCCGACGCCGCAGCTGCTCTATGGCGCCACCGTGCTGCTGGTGCTGTTCGCCTTCTGGCGTTGGCACACGGTGGTGTTCCTGCCCGTCCCCGGGGCCCGGGCCGCCGGGGACGCGGCAGGAGGAGGAGCTCCGGCTACTTCTCCACCAGTGTGAGCACGTCGTAGGTCGCGACGATCTCGTCGTTCTGGTTGGTCAGCACCGCATCCCAGGCGACCTCGCCGTATTCGTCCGTCTCGCGCGGGGTGATGCGCTTGGCCGTGAGGGTCACCCGGATCGAGTCGCCGGCAGCCACCGGTGTGATGAAGCGCAGGTTCTCCAAACCGTAGTTCGCCAGCACCGGTCCCGGTGCCGGCTCCACGAACAGCCCGGCGCCCCAGGCGAGCAGCAGGTAACCGTGCGCCACAATGCCGGGGAAGAACGGGTTGGCGGCGGCGGCCTCCTGGTTGGTGTGGGCGTAGAAGGTGTCGCCGGTTTCGTTGGCGAACGCGGTGATGTCCTCCAGCGTGACCTGGCGGAGCTCCGAGCGGATGGCGTCGCCGATCCGCAGTTTGGCCAGGTTCTTGCGGAACGGGTGCACGTCGTCGAAATACTGGTCGGCACCGGTATGCCACACGCCGGTCACGGCGGTGAGCATGTTCGGCGAACCCTGGATGGCGGTGCGCTGCATGTGGTGCAGCACGGAGCGGATCCCGCCCAATTCCTCGCCGCCGCCGGCGCGGCCCGGTCCGCCGTGGACCAGGTGCGGCACGGGGGAACCGTGGCCGGTGGACGTCTTGGCGTCTTCGCGGTTGAGCACCAGCACGCGGCCGTGGTGGGCGGCGATCCCGGTCACCAGCACGCGGGCGGCCTCGGGGTCGTTGGTGGCCACGGTGGCCACCAGGGAACCTGAGCCCCTGGCGGCCAGCCGCACGGCGTCGTCCAGGTCCTCGTAGCCGATGACGGAGGACACCGGGCCGAAGGCTTCCAGCGAATGCACGGCGTCGGCCTCGGCATCGGCCCAGGTCAGCAGCACCGGCGACATAAAGGCGCCCTCGGAGTCGCCCACGGTCCCGTCGGCGCGGGTGACCTGCGGCGAATCGAGCGTGCCGTAGGCGAGCTCGCCGCCGCCGTCGATCATGGCCTGGACGGCTGCGCGGACGTCGTCGAGCTGCTCCACCGAGGCCAGCGCACCCATGGTGACGCCTTCGGCCCTCGGATCGCCGACGACGACGCGCTGTTCGATCCGGGCGCGCACGGCGTCGGCGACGTCCTGCATGCGGTCCTTGGGGACGATGGCGCGGCGGATCGAGGTGCACTTCTGGCCGGCCTTGGCCGTCATTTCGGTGACCAAGGACTTGATGTACGCGTCGAACTCCGGGGTGCCCGGCACCGCGTCGGGCCCGAGGATCGCGGCGTTGAGCGAATCCGCCTCGGCGGTAAACCGGATGCCGCCCTCGGCCACGTTCCGGTGGGACTTCAGCACGTTGGCCGTTGAGGCAGATCCGGTGAAGGCGACGGCGTCGCGGTAGTCCAGGTGGTCCAGCAGGTCACGGGCGGAACCGGAGACCAACTGCAGCGAACCGGCCGGAAGGATGTTGGATTCGATGATCAGCTGGACCGCGGCCGCGGCGACGTAGCCGGTGGGGGTGGCGGGCTTGACGATGGTCGGCACGCCGGCGATGAAGGCCGGAGCAAACTTCTCCAGCATGCCCCACACCGGGAAGTTGAAGGCGTTAATCTGCACGGCCACGCCCGGGATCCGGGTGTAGATGTGCTGGCCCATGAAGGAGCCGTCCTTGGAGAGCACCTCGGCGGGCCCGTCGACGACCACCTGGGAGTTCGGCAGTTCGCGCCGCCCCTTGGAACCGAAGGTGAACAGCACGCCGATGCCGCCGTCGATATCGATCATGTTGTCGATCTTGGTGGCACCGGTGCGGTGCGAGACCTCGTACAGCCCCTCGCGCCGCGCGTTCAGGTACTGGGCCAGCTCCTTGAGCTTGAGCGCGCGCTGGTGGAAGGTCAGCCGGCCCAGCGAGGCCTGGCCGACGGTGCGGCCATGTTCGACGGCAGCGGCGAGGTCGAGTCCGTCGGTACTGACCCGGGCGAGCACGGCGCCGGTACTGGCATCGCGGACCTCGGTGCCGGACACATCGCCCTCGGGGGTCCACCAGGCATCCTGGATGTAGCTGGGAACAATTTCGACATCAACGGCGGTAGAGGTCATCGTTGACAGCCCTTTCTTCGCCCGGCCCCGGCGCTGGCGCAGGATGGGACGGGACATAAAATACTGAACGGTCGGTCGGTAACGTATCCAGCCTACATGACAGCCGCAGCCGGCACAGCCCCCTTTTTCGGTGGCCGCATGGCGCCGGCCGCCGCAGGATTCAGGCGAGCCGGCGGCGGAGCGCCTCGACGTCGGCGGGCGTCAGGCCATGACGCAGCAGGAACGGCTCCACCTCCAGCTGGGCCAAGACCTGCAGCAACGACCCGCGCATCTCCGCCACCCGGGCCTCCAGTTCGTCGCCGCCAACGTACCGCTCCACCGGATGCGGGTAGGGGCTGACCCGGTGCCAGTCGTTGATGCCGCGGATGCCCAGCTCGTGTGCGTCGGCGATCCGCTCGGCCGGGACACCCGCGAGCTGCAGCAGCATCATGGAGACCATGCCCGTGCGGTCCCGCCCGGCGGAGCAATGGACGACGACGGCGCCCTCCGCGTGCGCCAGGGTGCGGAACACCTCGGCGATCAGGTGCGGGAAGACCCGCACGTTGTCCAGATAGAAACGCGGGTGGTTCATGTACGGGGCGCTGTTGGCGAACTTCGCGTGCCCGGGCTCTTCGGTCGGCCGGTTGAGCACCGTGAAGTTGTCCAGCGCCCCGGCCGGCACCACCGGATCGGTCGGCCGGCGCGAGCGCTCGCCCGGGTTCCGCAGGTCCACGATGGTGCGCACACCGTCGTCGTACGCCTGCTGCCAGCCCGCGGCGGTCAGCCATTCGGCGCGGCCCATCCGGAAGATGTCCCCCGCCACCCTGCGGGCGTTGACCGCGCCTTCCCAGGCAACAAAACCGGGCTGTTCGGACGACATTCCAGCAGCCTACCGCCGGGCGGCTAGTCCTCCCAGTCGAAGAAACCCTTGCCGGACTTGCGGCCGAGTTCGCCGCGGGCCACCTTGTCGCGGAGGATCTGCGGCGGGGCAAAACGGTCCCCGAGCGTGGAGTGGAGGTATTCGGCAATGCCGAGGCGCACATCCAGCCCCACGATGTCAGTGGTCTTGAGCGGGCCGACCGGGTGCTTGTAGCCCAGCACCATGGCGGCGTCGATGTCCGCCGCAGATGCCACGCCCTCTTCCACCATGCGCATGGCTTCCAGGGCGATGGCCACCCCCAGCCGCGAGGACGCGAACCCCGGCGCGTCGTTGACGACGACGGCGGTCTTCCGCAGTGCCTCGACCCAGCTCCTGGAGGCGGCGGCGAGCTCTTCCGAGGTCTTCGGGGCCAGCACCACCTCGACCAGCTGGGAGGCCGGGACCGGGTTGAAAAAGTGCAGGCCGCAGAAGTTCGCCGGGCGCTGCAACTGGTCGGCCAGCTTGGCGATGGACAGCGAGGACGTGTTCGTCGCCAGCCAGGCCGTCGGGGACAGTTGGGCCTCGACGGCCTTCAGCGCGGTGGCCTTCAGCTCGAAGTCTTCCGGCACAGCTTCCACCACCAGCCCGCACGCTGCGAACGAACCGTAGTCGACGGAGACCGACAGCCGGGACTTGAGCGTGTCCAGGGGTTCGGTGGCCGTGCCGCGCTCCACGCTCTTGGCCAGGGCCCCGGTCACGCGCCCGCGGGCGGCCTCGGCGGCGGCCTCGTCACGCTCCACCACGACGACGTCGGCTCCCGCCGTCAGGAACGCGTGGGCGATGCCGGCGCCCATGCGCCCGCCGCCGAGGACACCGACGTTGTTGGGAATGGTCTGCACAGAATTCATCTCGCTCACTTCGATCCTTGCTGCTCTGCGGCGCCGGGGCTTCGGACGGCGTCCCCGTCCGGGGCGGCGGCAGCCGTCGTGACCGCACTGCGGGCCGCGCTCTTGGCCGCGCTCTTGTCTAGGAATGCCTGCATCCGGTCGAACTTGGCCTGCGACTCGAACAGGATGCCTTGGGCGATGGTGTCGATCATCGGGTGCGCCTCGCGCGGGGTATGGAACACCGACTTGGTGATGCGGACCGCCAGCGGATCCTGCTTGCCGATCCGGTCCGCCAGCGCATGCGCGGCGTCGAGGAGCGCGGCCGGCTCATGGATCTCGGTGACGAGGCGGGCCGCGAGCGCTTCTTCGGCGTCCAGGATGCGGCCGGCCAACAAAATCTCCTTGGCCAGCGGCTCGCCCACCAGTTCCTTCAGGCGCCAAGTGGCCCCCGCGGCGGCCATGATGCCCAGCCCGACCTCGGGCTGCCCGATCTTCACCGAAGGCGTGGCGATGCGGAAGTCGGCGGCGTAGGCCAGCTCCGCGCCGCCGCCCAGCGCGAAGCCGTCGAGGGCCGCGATGACCGGCATCGGCAGCTGCGCAATGCGGTGGAATACCGTGGAATTGATGCCCGCCAACGCGTCATCACGACGGCGTTCGCGCAGCTGGGAGATGTCCGCACCGGAGGCGAATATCCCCTTGCCGTTGACTTCGGTGCCGGACAGGATCAGGATCCTGGGCTCCCGTTCCAGGACGGCGCAGACGGCATGCAGTTCGTCGACCATGGCCTGGTCAATGGCGTTGCGGACTTCCGGCCGGTTCAGTGCGAGGTGGACGCGGTCCTCCCGCTCGTCCAGCCGCAGCGTGCTGAAGGAGTAGTCGTGGAAGAGCATCAGACCCGCTCAACGATCATGGAGGTGCCCTGGCCGACGCCCACGCACATGGTGGCCAGGCCGCGCTGTGCGCCTTCGCGCTCCATCCGGCCCAGCAGGGTTACCACCAGGCGCGACCCGCTGGAACCGAGCGGGTGTCCCAAGGCGATGGCGCCGCCGTCGTTGTTCACAATGCCCTGGTCCAGCTTCAGGTCGCGCAGCACCGCGAGCGACTGGGTGGCGAAGGCCTCGTTGAGCTCCACGGCGCCGAGATCGTCGATGCTCCAGCCGGCGCGGTCCAGCACCTTGCGGGTGGCCGGCACCGGCCCGATGCCCATGATCTCCGGCGCGACGCCGGCCGAGGCGCCGTCGACGATGCGGGCGCGCGGGGTCAGGCCGAACTTCTTGACGGCGGCCTCGGAGGCGACCACGATGGCCGAGGCGCCGTCGTTGAGCGAACTCGAGTTGCCGGCGGTCACCACGCCGTCCGCGCGGTTGATGGGCTTCAGGCCGGCCAGGACCTCGAGGGTGGTGCCGGGGCGGGGTCCCTCGTCGGTGTCGACGACGGTGTCGCCCTTGCGCCCCTTGACGGTCACCGGGACGATTTCTTCCTTGAGCCGGCCGCCCTCGATGGCGGCGATGGCCCGCTGGTGGGACTGCACGGCGAAGGCGTCGGCGTCCTCGCGGGAAATGCCGTAGACGTCGGCGACTTCCTCGGCGGTTTCCGGCATGGAATAGGTCATCTTGCCGTCGCGGCTGAGGTCGCCGCTGGCGAAGCGCTTGTTGACGAAGCGCCAGCCGATGGAGGTATCGAAGATCTCGCCCGGCTTGGCGAAGGCCTTGCCCGGCTTCTCCTGCACCCAGGGTGCGCGGCTCATCGATTCGACGCCGCCCGCGATGACGATGTCCGCGGCGCCGGCCTTGATCATGTGTGAGGCCTGGATGATGGCGCTCAGGCCGGAGGCGCACAGCCGGTTAACGGTGATGCCGGGAACGTGGTCGCCGTAGCCCGCCAGCAGCCAGGCCATGCGGGCCACGTTGCGGTTTTCCTCGCCCGCCCCGTTGGCGTTGCCGAGGATGACCTCCTCGACGGCATCCGGATCGATGCCTGCCCGGACCACGGCTTCCTTGACGACCAGCGCCGCCAGGTCGTCGGGACGGACCGCCGAGAGCGCCCCTCCGTAGCGGCCAACCGGGGTCCGCGCCCCGCCAATCAGGAATGCCTCAGCCATAGAAATAATCCCTCGCGCTTGATCGTTCAACGGTGACGATGAGCGGTCGCTTCGGCTGCCGCAGGCGACTAAAATTACCGACCGACCGTTCTATAAAGAATCCCACGCGGCCGGGGAGGGGTCAACTGCCGTGACGCAGAAGGTCCGAGGCAGCGCCCCGACGGAACCCGGCCGGCTTAACCGGCGGCGGTTTCGTCCCGGCCCTCGGCCTTGGCGGCGATCTCTTCCAGGTCTTTGGCCATTTGCTTGCGCGCCACGCGCAGTCCCAGCTTTCCGAAGAGCGCCATCATCAGCCTCGGGAGCGTTCCCGGATTCTCCAGCTCGGCCCCGAAGAACATGGCCAGCCGGGTGCCGCCGTCCGCCGGCGTGAGCGTGAACCTCGTGGTGTAGTCGGCGCCGTTCGATGCCGCCTTGACCGTCGTCGATGCCGGCGCGTCGACGTCCGCCACCCACATCTCCTCGGTGGCTTCCTTGCCCATCATCTTGCGGGTTTCGCGCCACCGGAAGCCCTCGCCGTAGTCGCCGGGCGTCAGGATCTCGACCCGCGTCACGGAGCTCAGCGTCCGGGCGGAGCCGGGGATGTCGGTGATCACGCGCCAGACGGCGTCGACCGGTGCGTTGACGTGCCGGACTATTTCAAGGTGATGGCCCACGGTCGCCCTTTCGGAAGGAGTCAGGTTTCGAACAGCCTAGTGGAGGGGCAGCTCCCGGCCCAGCCGCGGAACGGCAACGATAAACTCGAAGGGTGACTTCCGAGAGCCCCGCCCCAGCCAGTACCGCCAACACTACCGCCGGCCACGCCGGAGTCCCGGCGCAGCCTGCCCTGCCGGAGAAGGTGTCCGACCTCTTCGACCCGACGCGGTGGCGCGTGGTGGAAGGCTTCGACTTCCAGGACATGACCTACCACCGCCAGGTGGAGCGCGACGCAAGCGGCAACGTGGTGCGCGACCTGCCGGCGGTGCGCATCGCCTTCAACCGGCCGGAAGTGCGCAACGCCTTCCGCCCCGGCACCGTGGACGAGCTGTACCGCGCCATGGACCACGCCAGGATGACGCCGGACGTGGCCACTGTGCTGCTCACCGGCAACGGCCCCTCGCCCAAGGACGGCGGCCACTCGTTCTGCTCCGGCGGCGACCAGCGCATCCGCGGCCGCGACGGTTACCGGTACCCGGTGGAGAACGCGGCCGGCGAGTCGGCTGAATTCATCGACCCGGCCCGCGCCGGCCGGCTGCACATCCTGGAAGTCCAGCGGTTGATGCGGACCATGCCCAAGGTGGTCATCGCCGTCGTCAACGGCTGGGCCGCGGGCGGCGGGCATTCCCTGCACGTGGTGTCCGACCTGACTATCGCCTCCCGGCAGCACGGCAAGTTCAAGCAGACCGATGCCACGGTCGGCAGCTTCGACGCCGGCTACGGCTCGGCGCTGCTGGCGCGGCAGATCGGCCAGAAGGCCGCCCGCGAGATCTTTTTCCTGGCGCGGGAGTACTCGGCCGAGGACATGGTCCGGATGGGTGCCGTCAACGAGGCGGTGGACCACGAGCGGCTCGAGGAAGTGGCGCTGGAATACGCGGCGGACATCGCCCGGCAGTCCCCGCAGGCCATCCGGATGCTGAAGTTCGCGTTCAACCTGGCCGACGACGGACTGGCCGGCCAGCAGGTCTTCGCCGGTGAAGCCACCCGTTTGGCGTACATGACGGACGAGGCCGTCGAGGGCAAGGAAGCTTTCCTGGCCAAGCGCGACCCCGACTGGTCGTCGTTCCCCTACTACTTCTAGGGCGGCGGCATGGACATCCAGCCGGCGCTGGCAGCGCTGACCGCGGCGCTGGGCGGCGAGGGCCCCGCCGTCGAACTCGCGCCGGACGGCACCCCGGTGCCGGTCGCCTCCCCCGGACTGGTCCCCGGGACCGCCGCCGTCGTCCGGACCTCGGGGTCCACCGGCACGCCCAAGGCCACCATGCTCGGGATCGATGCGCTGGCCGCGTCGTCGATGGGCACGGCCCTGCGGCTGGGCGGCGAGGGGCAGTGGCTGCTGACGCTCGCGCCGAACTATGTGGCCGGCCTGCAGGTTCTGGTCCGCTCCCTCTACGCCGGCACCCGGCCCCGGGCGATGGACCTGTCCGGCGGGTTTACCGCCCGCGCGTTCACCGACGCGGCAGCCGCCCTGACTGACCGGTTCCGGATCACGTCGCTTGTGCCCACCCAGCTGCACCGGCTGCTCGCCGCGGCGGAGCCCGAAACACTCAAGGCGCTGCGCCGGTTCGATGCCATCCTGCTCGGCGGCGCCCGGATGCCGGAGGCGCTGCGGGCGGAGGCGGCCAAACACTCGCTGAAGATCGTGCGCACGTACGGCATGAGCGAGACCTGCGGCGGCTGCGTGTACGACGGCGTCCCACTCCAAGGGGTAACCCTGCGGCTGGAGCGAGGCCTGGTGCTGATCGGCGGCGACGTGGTTGCCGGCGGCTACCTGGACAACCCGCAGCTGACCGACGCGCATTTCAGCGCGTCCGGCGGTACGCGCTGGTTCCGCACCGAGGACCTCGGCGAGCTGGACGACGCCGGCGCGCTGACCGTCATCGGGCGCGCGGACGACGTGCTGATCACCGGCGGCGTCAAGGTGTCCGCGGCGGCCGTCGCAGAGGTGATCGAGGGCCTGCCGGACGTCCAGGCCGCGCTGGTGTCGGGCATCGACGATCCCGAATGGGGCACCAAGGTGTGCGCCGCCGTCGTGGGCTCCGCCGCGGAGGCGGACATCGAGGCGCGGGTCCGCCGGGCGCTGGGCTCCCCCGCCGTCCCGCGCCACCTGGTCCGCCTCGAAGCGCTGCCGCTGCTGCCCAACGGCAAGCCGGACCGGCTGGCCGTGGCC
>NZ_JBNHGL010000057.1:0-15530 GCF_059091245.1 Arthrobacter sp. Y3225116 | reverse complement strand
GTCGGCTGCACCGGGGTCTGCGGGCGCCTGCGGCTGCCCGGCGTCGCGGCGCTCAGTCATCGGCCTGCGGCTGCTGCAGGGCCTTCAGGAAGGCGCGCGACCAGTGTTCGACGTCGTTCTGCAGGATCTGCCGGCGCATGGCCCGCATCCGGCGGGTGGCCTCGGCCGGCGGGATGTTGATCGCCCGGATGATGGCATCCTTAAGCCCGTCGATGTCGTGCGGGTTGACCAGGATGGCCTGCTTGAGCTGGTCCGCGGCGCCGGCGAATTCGCTGAGCACCAGCGCCCCGTCCACCCCCTTGCGGGAGGCTACGTACTCCTTGGCCACCAGGTTCATGCCGTCGCGCAGCGCCGTCACCAGCATCACGTCCGCGGCCAGGTAGAGCGCCACCATTTCCTCCACCGGGTAGCTGTGGTGCAGGTAGCGGATGGCGGTGTTTTCCAGGGTGTCGAACGTGCCGTTGATCCGGCCCACCGAACCTTCGATTTCCTCGCGCAGCAGCCGGTACGACTCGACGCGCTCGCGGCTGGGCGAGGCCACCTGGATCAGCACGGCGTTCTCCACGTTCAACTTGCCGTCTTCCAAGAGTTCGCCATAGGCCTTGACCCGGTGCCGGATGCCCTTGGTGTAGTCCAGTCGGTCCACGCCCAGCAAGACGGTGTCGGGGTTGCCCAGCTCCTGCCGGATCTGCTCGGACCGCGCGATCACGTCCGGCCGGTGGGCCAGTTCGCTGATGTGGGCCACGTCGATGGAGATCGGGAAGGCGCCGGCCTTGCAGAGGCGGGCCCCGCCGTCGTTGTTGACCACCTGGACCTGCTGCTGGCGCACATTCAGGCCGCTGAAACGCCGCACGCAGCGCAGGAAGTTGCTGGTGTCGCTGGGGCGCTGGAAGCCGACCAGATCCGCCCCGAGCAGGCCCTCAATCACCTGCCGGCGCCAGGGCAGCTGGGCGAAGATCTCCAGCGGGGGGAACGGGATGTGGTTGAAGAAGCCGATCTTCAGGTCCGGGCGCATCTCGCGCAACAGCTTGGGAACAAGCTGCAGCTGGTAGTCCTGCACCCAGATGGTCGCACCCTCGGCGGCGATCTCCGCGGTTGCTTCGGCGAAGCGCCGGTTGACCGTTTTGTAGCATTCCCACCAGGCGCGGTGGAACTCCGGCGGGGCGATCACGTCATGGTAGAGCGGCCAGAGCGTGGCGTTGGAGAAGCCTTCGTAATACAACTCGACGTCGTCGGCGCTCAGGGTCACAGGAACCAGGTGCATGTTGTCGTGGTCGAACGGGTCCACTTTCTCGTCCGGTACCCCCGGCCAGCCCACCCAGGCGCCGTCGGTCTTCGCCATCACTGGGGCCAGCGCCGTCACCAGCCCGCCGGGCGAGCGCCGCCAGGGACCCTGACCGTCGTCCTCGGGGGCTCGGTCCACCGGCAGGCGGTTGGAGACGACGATCAGGTCGTACTCCCCGTACTGAGATCCTTCTGCTTCCTCACCGTTCATCTCTGCGGAATTCGCCAACTGACCTCTCCTTTGTGTATACCGTCCTCTTCATGACTTTATAAGGAATGGCAACCCGAGGCTTCCCCTGAGGGCGCTGAAACTGTAAACGTGAACGCGGCCACTCGTTCCGCGCGAACATTGAAGTTGCAACTAAACTAGAGCTGTAGTGCCCTGCCTGGGCGAAGCAGACCAACAAGACGCGAGGATCCATGGCTACCCAAAACAGCCCTAAGTCGACCAAGGCCGAGCGCACTGCTGCGGCCCGCGAGAAGGCCCGCCAGATACGCGAAGAGCAGCAGAAGCGCGAAAAGCGGAACTCGCTGCTGGTCAAGGGCGGGGTGGTCGTCGCTGTCCTGGTGATCATCGCGGTGATCGCCGGGGTTGTCATCACCAACCAGCGCGGGCAGGTCGCCGACGCCGGTGCCGCGCCGGCCCACGGCAACGAGTTCGGCGGCTACACCATCACCCAGGACGGTCTGGAGGCCACCGAGCCCATCCAGGTCGACGTGAACAACATCCCGGAGCCGGCCTCCACCGAGGGCGATACCATCGTGCCGCCGGGCGTTGCCGCCGCGCCCGAGGGCGAACCGGCGAACATCGTGGTGTACGTGGACATGGGTTGCCCGGTCTGCAAGGACTTCGAAGGACAGTACGGCGGGTACCTGACCGACCTCACCTCCTCCGGCGAGGCAACCGTGGAGTACCGTGTGGCGACCTTCCTCGACCGCGTCTCCACCACCAACTACTCGTCCCGGGCAGCCAACGCCGTGGCCTGCGTGGCCGACTCCCACCCCGAGGCCTTCAACGGCTACCTGACCCAGCTCTTCGCGCAGCAGCCGACGGAAGGCGGGGCCGGGCTGGACAACGCCACCCTGACGAGCATCGCCGAAAGCGCGGGAGCCACCGACGTAGCCTCCTGCATTGACGACGGCGAATTCCGCCCCTGGACCGCGTTCGTCAACCAGACGTTCAACGAATACCAGGTCGGCGGCACCCCGGCGGTCTTCGTCGAAGGCCAGAAGTGGACGAACTCCGGCAACTTCCAGGAGTTCGCCCAGGGCATCATCGACGCCCGCGCCTAAGCCATCCGCCGGGCTGGTCCCGGCCGGTTCCGGGCGGCGGCTGCTGCGGTTTCACGCAGGGCCGCCGCCTGGGCTAACCTTATCTAGCCGGTTTTGTCCGGCACGCTGGCTCTGCGGCCAGCACGCCTCCTTAGCTCAGTTGGCCAGAGCACCTGTCTTGTAAACAGGGGGTCGCCGGTTCGAATCCGGCAGGGGGCTCCACCTAACCCCTTCTGATCAGGCAAAACGCCTATCAGGAGGGGTTTCTTCATGGACCAGAAACTGCGCGTTACACGCTTACAACACGCTTTTGCTCCGCGATGCGACAGCCGTCCGCCATCGGCCTGCATAGAGAGATCACAATGAACGACGTTGAGAAGACCATGGGACCGAGCACGGACCACCGCATGCCGGAGCAACTGCTCACCCGCAAAGAAGTAGCTGACTGGCTCCAGATTTCGCCGAAGACCTTGGCCCATTGGAGCTCATGCGGTCTTGGCCCGAGGCCGCTGAAACTGCATGGGTTCGTCCGCTATGAGCGATCCGCAGTACGCGCGTGGATCATTGCGGCCGGGTACGCGAAGGCGGCGTCCTGATGGCGCGCGCTGCGCTGCCTATCGGTGCCTGGGGCACGATCGGCGCCAAGAAGGATGAGAAGACCGGAAAATGGCGGGCGTCCTGCCGCTTCCGCGACTTCGATGGGGTCACCGATCGCACGGCAGAATGGCGGCGACCAAAGGCAAGTCTGAAAACGCTTTGCTGGCAGCCATGAGAGAGCGCCAAGAGCAAGGGCGACAACCGGATGAGAGCGTCACCTTGGGACAGGTGGCCGAAAGATGGTTGGCGAGCATCAAGCCTAGTCCGATTCTTGTCGACAGCATCGGCAATCAGATCTCCGAGATCGAAGAAGGCTTGCCGCGTCGGCAGACCTGGGACCAGTACGAAGCCATCGTTCACGACCACATTGTGCTAGCTATAGGCAACCGTTACGTTCGCGAAATCAGACCCTCAAACTGCGACGCATTTCTCCGCTCGCTGGTCGTAGATGATAAAGGTGCGTCGAACGCGCGCACTAGCAGGACAGTCCTGCGCCAGATCATGTTTTACGCCGTTCGACACGATTTGTACACCGCCAACAACCCGGTTGCTGAGGTTAGTCCGATTCCCAACCGGCAGAAGCGACCTCAGGCTCTGGATTCTGACACCTTAACCGAGGTAAGGGCTGCCGTCCGCAACTGGCGTATCGATCCTGGCCTGCCCGGACCACGTCCGACGAGCACCCTTTCCGACGTAATCGACGTGTTGTTGGGCAGCGGGGTTCGTATGGGAGAAGCGCTGGCACTTCGCTGGGAGGACGTCGATTTGACCGGCAATGTGGGGAAGGTCATCATTCGCGTCACGATCGTGGAGCCTGGAAAGGGGGCGAAATACCGGCAGCCCATTCCTAAGACCCAGGGGGAGGTCGCGTCATCCCCGTACCGCGCTTCACAGTTGATGTGCTGCTGCGGCGCAGTATTGACTCTCCCGCGGCGAACTCTGCACAGGCCGTGTTTTGGTCCAGAAAGGGCCACCTATATGCAGGCGTTCGGCGGTCGCTGCGGGCTGCATTGCAAAGCAGCCGGTTTTGACTTCAAGACAGTTGTATCGCCCATGCGTTCCGGCGCACCGTTGCGACCCTGTTGAACAGAGAAGTGACCGACGGTGCTGCAGTTGAGTTGTTGGTGCATGCCGACGTGGCAATCACGCATCAGCCCTACATCGAAAGGCTTCGCGAGGTCGGCGACTACCGCAGAGTTCTGCAGCTTCTCGCCCCTGATGTCTAAAAGAACAAAGGAACGTTTGACCACTGACCAAAGTTTGCACCGCCGTTTGCGACATTCTAGCCATGACAGATCATCGTAAGGAACGAATAACGGTGTTACTGGGCGCGGGTGCCTCAGTTAACGCCGGAATTCCCGCTGCGGTAGACTTAACGCGGGTAATTACGGAGTCGATAGACGCTCCTATTCATAGACATTGGGGTGTCACCCAAGCCTTGAATATCGCGATTGGAGCCATGGATGCCCACGACACGGCCAAGGGAAAGGCAGCTTTCGCAGGCATCGATGTAGAGCGGATTTTCGCTGCCAGCGGATGCTTTCGTAAAGGGACGACTTTGATATTTCGCCTTTTGTTGCTGCCTGGAATCAGCATCTGGATGCGTTGGGATCGGGGGAGACTCCGCCGTTCTGGGGGAAAGGCGGCAGCTGCTCGGGCCGCTGCGTCGCCAGGAACGGCTGGCACCCGAAGGAGCGGCCCTGGTCGCGGACCCAGGTGAGCACATCGGAGAGAACCCGGCGAGCATGGAGAGCTCATCGGAAATGAAGGACACATGGCGGCCCTGTTCCTGCCAGCCGGAGCAGATCCGCTTGACCGCGTTCCGCATCGAATACATCAGCAGTGAGGAGATCTGCTGGTTCACAACGTCGGCCAGGACGGCGCCGGTCGCAGACGTCCGGCGTTGATGATGACGGAGCGGTGCCCTTCAAGGATCTGGTCCCAGCTGACCTTCGGGCGGGCCGGGGACCACCACTGTTCGAGCTCGGCCAGTGACTTGATCTTGTTGAACGGTGCTTCCTGCAGCCATGGGTAGCATCGGATCTGGGGATTCTTCGAGTAACAAGTGCCCACGGGTGGCGGCTCCTGTTGTCCGGCAGTGGGCAGCTTGATGCCCGCCGCTGCGCTGTTTTCCTGACCGCTAATAATTTGCCAAACGATCTGGCGGGTTCTGCGGGCGGAATGGCGGGTTACCGATCGAGAACGCTGCAGCGCGCGGACCGTTGAATTCCTGCCCACCCGTGCCGATGAGGGGTCTCGGACAACGGCGGTATACACGACACAGAAGGGCTGTTCACCAACCCTGTCGGGCATGGTGCAGGAGCGCTAGCGGAGTACCAACGGGATTTGAACTCTCAGCCGTACAGGTGCGCGACGCACCGCTCCACGAGGGTCGTCGGCACCTCGAGGCGCCTGGCGATCTCGTCGGCGCCGAGTGCCTTCGCAGCCTCGTGTTCTGGGAGCTCGAGACGGGGTGCGACTTCGGCGACGACCTCCGCGACGCGCCTGATCACCGTTAGTGAGCCCGGATAGGCGGAGGGCTGCAGTTGCGGTCCCGTATGCAGCATCAGCAGGTTCTGCAAGCCAGGCCAAGCGAGTGCGGCTACACCAATTGGACGGTAGCGCGGCACATCCCGTGGCGTCTCAGTCGCCCGCTGCATTGTCCGTGCAGGCAGGGGCGCCTCGAACTCGAACGGCCGCCATAGCAGCCAAGGTTTGCAGGCGTACCGCTCGCCCGACACGGTCTCGACGAACGACCCGGCGGGTATTACTTCGGGATCCTCTCGGTCTGCCGCGAGCAGCACGTCCAGGAACGCGCTCAGCATCGGCGGCATGTCGACCGTTCCGGTGACGCCGCTCTCCGGCACGACCCGCCCGAGGGCGAGCACATCGGGCATGTCGCCGAGCTTGTCGTGCAGGCGCCGGATGGTCGCGACCAGCCGTGGTCCGCTCCGGTCGGCTGACGTCGCGTCTGGATGCGCTGCGAACGCGGTCGCGGCGAAAAGCTGAGCGGTCAGCGGCGTCCGCGGAGTGAGCATCCGCGCCGCGTCCTCAAGCAGGTGCCGCGGCGCCCCACGGCGCAGGATTGACAGCGCGACTTCGACCGTTTCGGTCTTCGAACTGATGTCGTCATACGCCCGGCCCGGCGCGAGCAGATGCATCGACATGCCAGCGACATTCGGTCCAGCCGGGCCCTGGGGTACGAACAGCAGCGTTTTGCTGTCCTTCGCGGCCCACGCGGCATGCTCGGCGGGCTGCGCCCCCAAGTGCTTCCACCGCACGCGGTAGGCGCCGGGTTCGATGTCCAAGCGCCATCCGACGGCGCGGGGCGGCTGGTCAGCTGGCCTGTTCGTGTCGAAGACAGGCGTGGGCAGAGTGATGGGTTCGCCATCAGCTCTGGTGATCGTGGGTGACTGGTCGAGTTGCGCCATCTCGTGCCCCGCCAGGCCGTGCAGTACGACCATCAG
The DNA here is from genome assembly GCF_059091245.1 of Arthrobacter sp. Y3225116. Classification (NCBI taxonomy): domain Bacteria; kingdom Bacillati; phylum Actinomycetota; class Actinomycetes; order Micrococcales; family Micrococcaceae; genus Arthrobacter; species Arthrobacter sp. Y3225116. The sequence continues at coordinate 8,910 of NZ_JBNHGL010000057.1, read as the reverse complement.
CGCCGACCGACCCGGTGGCGGCTTGGGTCGGCTGAGCTCATGGGCGAGGTGACCGTGGGTCTCATTCGCCGCCAGGAGTCTGCGAACAGGTGCGGCGTGGACGAGTGACACGTCGAGGTCCACCTCGTTCTTGCTTCCAGGCCGCACCAGCAGATCACGTGAGGCGCTGGTGCCCTCTAGGCCGGCGACAACCGTGTATGCGCCGGGTGCCAGAGACGCATCCACGGTGCCGAGGCCGCTCGCACCCGGCACCGGGCGCAAGAAAGCGTCGAGCACCTGGATGTCGGCGCCCGGCGACGCGATATGCAGCGACCCTTGCTCAGAGTTCGACATCGCGATCTTCCCCCGCGATCGTGAAGACGCCGTCGTTAGCGAAACCCGCCGTGTCCATCTCCCGGCCGGCGTGCTGCATGTACCAAGTGCCGTCATAGAGCCAAACAATCCACGCGCCATCGACCGGATCCCAACTCTGTGTGGTTCCGTCGGGCGCAACGAGTTCGACCTTGCCGCCCGGCCGGCGCCGGAACGAGATGCGCACCCTTCGGCGTTCGCGTCCTGGCGGAGCGACGACACCACCGTCCGCACCTGACTTCAGACGCCGTCTTGGCGGGCCGAAGGTCAGCTCACCTCTCTGCCGGGGCTCCGGTACGGACTGTGCACGATCGGGGCCGAGCCTTGCGGTGCGCTCCGCCACGATGCGTCGGGTATAGCCGATCAGGGCCTCGCCTGAGACTTCACCCGTCATACGGTCGGCGGCCGCTCCCTTGAGCCCGTGCATCAGGGCGTAGCTGAAGTGGCCACGCCACTCATCGGGATCGCTCGTGGGATCCTCGAACGAACGCTCGCCCGCGCTGGTCGCAAGGGCGTATAAGAACCGGACCGGTTCCGGAGCCTCACCGGGGCGCCGGAACCCCGGTCCATCGGGATTGGCCAGCAGCTCGAAGCCGCGGCAGAAATCCCCGAAGATGCACAATTCGGCGAAGAGCCCGTCGTCCTCGAACCACGCAAGGTACCTGCGCAGGTCAAGGTTGGTGGGCCGATCGATCTCGGCCTTCGCGTCGAGCAGTGCACCGTCGCCGCCAGAAGGCATGATGCCATGGCCCGCGACGAAGAAGTAAAGGCGGGATTGCTTGCGGCGATCGCTGTACTGCTCCTCGGGTCCCGCCTTGAGCTTCTTCCGAAGATCCTTATACGATGCCCACAGAGCGTCGTCAATAAGCTCCTTCGTGGGTCGCGCGTCGCTGAGGCCCTTCGGAAATGGCCGCTTTGTGATGACGAGGTGCACATTCTCCTTCGGCAGCCCCCCCTGACGTGCGGCGGTGAGCCACGCCGCGAACGCTCGCGCGTCGGCGACCGGGCCGTTTAGTGTGGATAGTCCCCCAGGGTACCTATTGATGCCGACGACCACGGCGTAGTGGTACGGGTTAGCACTCACAATCGCTCCAGAATCACCACTCGCGCACGATGCCTGCGATGCTCTCGATCACGAGTTCGTCGTTGTCGAACGCTCCGTGGCTGCGCGCTGCCGCACGGAAGCCGGGCACCGCGCCCGCTTCGCTGGGCGACAGCACCATCCGATCATTCACGGCAAGGTAAGTTCGGATCTCCTGCAGCTTCGCAGAGGCCTTGAGCGGCGAGGCGAGCACGCGCTTCACGTCATCGAGGTCCTCCTTGTCGAGGTACCGCGACAGCCCAATCAGCGGCACCAGCGCCGACTTCTCGTCGCCGTCGCGCTCGAGCGCGCCCGAAATGAGGTAGAGCAGGGAACGCGGATAGACTGCGCCGGCGACCCGGTCGGCCCGTTCGCTCGTATCGTCCATGGTGAAGATCCGGAGCCGCTCGACCATCGGCTCGACGATCGCGATGGTCTCAGCAAAGTGCGTGGTCGTCGCTGCGGGCGCGAGAAACACGACCTGGAACTTTGTCACCTCGGGTAACGGCGTGTCGTTCTCGCGGCGTCGGCGCGCGACATCCCGCAGCAGGTTGTTGATGAATACGGCCCCGGCTGAGTGGCCGACGAGGGTGATCTTGACGCCGCCGTCGGCGGGCAGGTGCTGCGCGAGCGCGTCCAGGAAGAGTCGCCCGCCGCGGTTGACGCTCGGCCGGAATGTGTCCTCGGTCTCCTTCTTCATCGCATGCCAGAGCGCACCACCTGCCTCGCCGACGTAGAACGCCCGCAGCAACTCCTCAACGACCGTCGGGTAGACGCCGCTGTCGGTGCCGTTGCGGAACCGAGCAATGACCGCGCCCAGGACTTCAAAGGCTTTACGCCCGAGGGCGATGATGCTGAGGTCGCCGCGTGCGCCGCCCGCCGCCACTCCTTTGCCTACCTCGTCGAGGACCTCAGCATCCATACGCGTCGGCATCGGGGGCACAGTTGGGACGGTGTCACGGGCGCCCGGCCGATTCATCGCCATATTGTGGGCAGCCAATGCGCCGGCCAGCGCGTTCTGGAGTTCGGTGTCGATCAGGATGTCGCGAAGGAACCTCTCCTCGTCGTCCTCCGTGAGCGCCGCGGTGTGATCCGTCGGCTCGGCTTCGAACGGTTCGTCGCCCTCCTCCGGGGCTTCCAGCCGTCGCCGTTTCGCCAACTGGTCGCGCACCTCTTTCGGGGTCGGCAGCGCTGCACCGCGTCCGCCTTCGGGGACGCGCGCCTTGCCCACCGCCCATGCCACGACCCGTCGGAGTAGCCGCTCGAACAGGTCCTCCTTCGCGATCTCGAAGAGATTGTTGCGGATGATCTCGAGCCAGCCCGATCGCCAGACGAAGAAGATCGGATATACGCCGATGTCGGTGAATTTGCCAGTCAACCGATTCGCGTTCTTTGTGCCGTCCGCTTCGGTAACGAGCCCGCCGTGGAAGTACACGACGACCCTGCCCTTCGCGACGGCATCGCGAACCATGTCTTCAGCGTCGCCTGGCGAAGGGCTCTCCAGCTCGCCATCCTTGCCGGTGCGGATGATGTGCCCTGCCATCGTCGGCCCCTTCCCCATGAACCACTCCGGCGCCCTACTGGGCGGGCAGCTCTGGCTTCACGCCCAGCGCGCCGATGTGGCGAGACCTGCCAAGCTCTGAGCCAAAGCTCGCTTACACTGAGACTACTCTGCGGCGAAGTGTCAAATCCATCCCCCCGCATTGACTCAAAGAATATGCGTGGCGTTGACTCAAAGGACATGCACGTTCATCAGGCATCGAAGAATCACATGGGAATGCGCGTAGTGGTGCGCCTGTCCGCTCCGGTTCCCGGCTGAGGTAGGCCTCCGGTCTATGGTCGGACGTAGTCGTACCGTCGGCTGAAAGCCGGGATGTCATCCAGCCGGCGTCCGGAACGTTGGGAAGAGCTAGCGCGGCCCACCTCTCGCGCGCCTTCGAGCGGTTCGCATCCACACCGGACCAGTGCTACTTCCCGGTCTGGGACGGCTACTCGGGACTGCTGGCCACCGTCACTGAAGGTGCAACAGTCACAGTCCCGCCGGACCGCAGCATGAAGGTTTTGCGGGGCAAAGTAACGGACGCAGTTGAAACCGTCGACGATGCCAGCGACCGACTGCCCATGTGTTGGCTGCCAGCCGATGGCGCGTGGTGCGTCGCCAATGTCGCCGGGACAGCTGCCGCTGTCGCCGCAATAATGAGCGATCCCCAGCATGAAGCGTATTGGGCGCGACCGGGGATGCTGCTCGCCGGAAGACTGATTCGTCTGCTCGGCTTCCGCGGCTGCGACCCCGCGATCATCGCTCATGGAAAAGCCACTGACAGTGGCCTGCGGCTTGCTTCTGTGCCTGGGACCTAGACGGCTTCGACTAGGAACCGTGCGATCAGACGCCGAATCCACTCGTTCGCTTCTCAGGCCAAGACGGTCGATCAATCGACGGCCAGCGCCGTGACCTCGCGGACACTCGTGAACGAGGTCACCGGCTGCGTCTTCGAACCGTGGAACAAGGGCCTCCGCGAGCAGTGCCAGGCAGTCTAGGCGCCGACCGGTGAGACCGCCATCTAATGGCGTCCCTTTGTCCAGCTGCCACGCCAGCAATCCGCATGAATATCCCTGTCTGAGCTCGCACGGTGCCGCTCATCAGCGCGTACCGCACCAAAGTCGACTTCATCCGCGGCGACCCAGGAGGGCGCTCGAACACACGATGGCCCCGGGTGCGTCGGGCGTGGCACTAGCGCCGGACGGATCGGTTCCGGTTGTAGCGGGTGTGGGCGGCGTTGACCTGGTTGATCCAGAACTTCTCCTTTTCAGCGGGGGAGGCCCCCAGATTGAGCGGCATTTCAGGCATTTCCTGAGCCAAGTTGAAGAACCCGGTGCCAGCGTTGTTGGCCCCCTGATATAGCACGAGCGCGGACAACATGAAGCCGTCCTCATCCACACTTCTCCGTGCAATTTCGCCGAGCAGGCGGGCCACGGCGGAGCGTCCGTCCGGGCTGCCGAAGTCGAAACCGAGCTGGCCTGTGTCCACCATGAGCCGCCGGTTCAGTGCCGAGTAGCTGGTGGTCGTCTGCTGTCTGGCTATCTCCTGCAGAAACCTGTGCCCGGCGTCGACGAGCTGTCCCCACTTTAAGTCCGTGTGTCCGTACATTGCTCCCCCTCATGTCGTGGCTGCCCATAGCCTAGCGGCAGCGGTTAGCGCCCGGCAGGCCTCGGCAGCCCCATACCGTGTAGCCCAGACGCGGCGTCCGCGGCGTCCGTCTTGATGTACCCGAGGGACCTGCTCATGCCCGAAATTCGGTCGGAAGTAGTTTCTGACCCACCTACGCAGGCTTCCGGCCACCCGTGTCCCACAGGATGGTGGGTCAGTAAAACGCCTAGTCAGACGCGGTTTTTAGGTGACAGCACGGGTTTGTCCCACCCAAACTGCGGGGTACATCCATCTAAGAGAGAAAGGGTATATGTTTGTTAGCTACGAGCAAATACACCTGGTTTTCTATATGTATACGCTTTGAATGGGAACCAGCGGGAACTTGTCGGTACTCTGGATCCATCATCGGCCGCGTTGTGGCTGATCAAAAGGTATTGCAATGAAGGGCCGGGAAGCACCGGGATACCCTGTCTTGTAAACAGGGTATCGCCGGTGCGAATCCGGCAGGGGCTCCACGCACCCCTCTCTGACAAGGCTAAACGCTAGTCGGAAGGGGTTTTTTCGTGCTTCGGCAGCCTTGAAACACGCGCTTGGCACACGCTTTCCGAAGGCACTGAGGCTGTTGTCTGGACCTCAAGGACCGGCAGATACGTGCAGGCCAATCCGCTGAGGCTGTGGCTGCTTCCGGCCCTGATCCCGCGGGGGACCTTGTCCACGTTTCTGAGTGCACCTGACCTGGTCAATTCGTGCTTGCCATGGTGCCGCCGCTGGCCTGCCAGCAGACTGGTATAGCCTTCTTCTCAGCTTGACCCTCCCGACAGAATGGACCAGTTGTGCCGACTGAACGACTTCACGCACAAGCCGCGGATCAGAGGACGGGCAGGCTCGCCCTGGGACTATCTCTCCTTGGCCTGGCACTATTCCTGGCCGGCCTGCTGCTGCCGACGCTTTGGGCCCTCCTATGGGCGTCTTTGCTGCCGCTGCTGGCGGGCCTGATCACCGGCCTCATGGCACTCTCGAAGAATGCGGGCAGGAAACCGGGAGTCTGGGCAATCGTCATCGCCATGCTGCCCATCCTGGCCGCGGCCGTCTTTGGTGCGCTGGTATGGATGGCGCTCTCCAGCGTTTCCTTCCTTTAGCAGAAAGCCCCGCACCGAGTGCGGGGCTTCTTTATGCAGCAAAGGAACTCGCCTCAAGCGCCTCAAGGGTCATGGGAGCACGAGACCCGCCAACGGGACTGTCCCTAGGCTAAGCTGCCTTGGCGGCTTTCACCTCTGGGCAGGGCCATTCAACGAGCCGGACGAAGTTGCCATCCTCGTCATAGCAGCAGTCCTCGCAGATCGCCGGTGCGGGCAGTTCGTCGCAGGCGTCGCAGCGACCGCACGAGTTGGGATCCATATAGTCGATTCCGATGCCGCGGGAATGTGTCGTGGCCATCTCGTCCTCCTTTTCTCCTTCTGAGGTTGCTGCCAACCTAACACCGGCCTCTGACAGGATCGGAAATTTCAACCGGCGTTGCCGGGACCGGCCGGGATTCGCGGTACACCGGAGGCAAAGCGCGAGTTGTTTATGGCGACGGGCGACGGGCGACGGGCGACGGGCCCCTGGCCCCTGGCCCCTGGCCAGGGGCCAGGGGCAGGTGTGAGGGGCGAGAAAAGGCATCACGGAAATCCCTCCGCCGTCGCCGGAAGGGCTTTAAATTGAGGCGGCGCGGGGTGCCGCCGTCAACGATCCCCAGACCAGCGCCTCAACCCATTGTGTGCCCGCCCATCGACGCCTACCCTAAAAAGCCAAGGGTAGGAGTTGGCCATGGAAGTCACCCTTTTCGTTATCGACCTCGTGCTTGCCTTTGCCCCTTTCATGGTGCTGGCGCTCGTGCCGAATCGACGGGAAGGCCGACCGATGGCACCGCACCGTCGCTCCACTTCCGGATTGGCAGCTTCCCGCCGGGCCAGGAAGAAGGTAGTCCCGGAAGCGGCCGGGAATCCACTCCTGCCAGCGCCGTCGGGTCTCGGCGCAGGAACCGCGGCGACAGTGCGCCTGCGGCCAACCCGGCGGCCCACCCGACCGAGGTTCCGCCGCGACCCAGGACGTCACGCCCGGGGGCCGCGATAAACGCGAGCATGGGGCCCGCGTGTTGAAACAGCTTCCATGGTGCTCACGGTTGTTTGCCTTCTGCACGCTCAGGAGCCCCTGAACGGCGGAACCGATCTCTGTCTGCGGCCTCTTCCCTGACCGCGAAGACTATTGATCCGGGGACCTCCTATTTCCCTTCCGTTTGCTCCACCCGCTCTGCTCCACCTTCATATGCCCGTCGCTACGGCGTGTCCACCGGGATGGGATTATGCGTCTGCCGTAGACATGAAGGGACATGGAGAAGAAGAACCCCCTCGCACTCGCCGGCTTGGCGCTGGCCGTCCTGCTGTCCGCCTGCACCTCGCCCGCCGAAGCGGATCAGCCCCTGGTCGCCCCCACCGTCGAGGTGACCGGCAGCCCCGAGCCGACCCTGGTTCCCGAAACCACGGAACCCGCCGAGAAGACGGAGGAGCCCAAGGCGCCGCCGGCGCAGGAACCGGAGGAGGAACCTGCCGCCGGCACCGCCCTGCAACAACTGGATGGCATCGCGATTAAGGGCCGCGCCCCAAAAACCGGATACTCGCGTGATCAGTTCGGCGACGGCTGGCTGGATCCGGACCGCAACGGCTGCGATGCGCGTAATGACATCCTCCAGCGCGATTTGGAATACACGGTTCTCAAGGCCGGCGGCTGTGTGGTCACCTCAGGGGTGCTGGCCGATCCTTTCACCGCCACGACCATTGACTTTGTCCGCGGCAACAAGACCAGCACCGCCGTCCAGATCGACCACGTTGTCGCGCTCTCGGACGCCTGGCAGAAGGGTGCCCAGCAGCTGGCGAAGAACCAGCGTGAAGTCTTCGCCAACGACCCGCTGAACCTGCTGGCGGTCGACGGACCCACCAACGGCTCCAAGTCCGACGGCGATGCTGCGACCTGGCTGCCGCCGAACAAGGCGTTCCGCTGCGAATACGTGGCCCTGCAGACCGCCGTCAAAGCCAAGTACGGACTCTGGATGACCCAGGCCGAGCACGACGCCATCAAGAACATCCTCTCCAAGTCCTGCCCGGACCAACCGGTCCCGGCCGACGGGGGAGTGGACGTGCCCGTGGCAGCCGCGCCGGCGGCACCCAAGCCCGCTCCTGCGCCAAAGCAACAGCCTGCGCCGGCACCTGTCCAGGAGGCGCCCGCAGGCGGGAACGTGTTCTACAAGAACTGCACCGCTGTGAAGGAAGCCGGGGCGGCCCCGATCCGGGCGGGCGACCCCGGCTGGGACACCAAATTCGACCGCGACGGCGACGGGGTCGGCTGCGAGAGCTGACGAGAACCGGCGAGAGCCGACGGGGGCGGTTGAATCGCCCGGCACATGGTTTTCCCCGAAGGGCCAGACACCGCAGCGGTGGCAGGGCGATCGATCAGTAGCGGCGCCGCAGTCTCATCCGGAGGGGGCGGCCGTCGGGGTCGAAGAGAAGGCGGTAGGCCGGGGCTGCCAACCGGCGCTGCCAGGGTGATCCCTCTGCCGGAGTATGGGTGCGCAGCCGTCCTGGCGGCGGTGGCACCAAGCGGCCTGCACGATGCCAGGCATCGAGCTCGTCGGCGCTTGAGCGGATGGCGCGGACCGCCTGCGGGGGATCGAGGAGGTCGGCGTTATCGCCGGGGACGCGCCCCAAATGTTCGCAGAGTAGCCGCAGGCGCAAGTCGCGGGCGAACGGGCGGGCACCGTCACCGAGTTTTGCCGGGTCTGCCGGGTGCCTCGGGTCGCGCTGTTCGTCGAGAACGGCGGCCGTGAGCTCGGAATCGTGGCTCCATGATCGCCGGTTCAGGTTGGCGCTGCCCACGGCTGCCCAGACGTCGTCGATCACGCAGACTTTGGAGTGGACATAGATTGGCCAGCCCCGCCCGTTTTCGATGTCCAGCATCAGCACCCGGTCGCCTCCGGCGTCGTGCACCATGCGCCAGGACAAACCCTGGCCGAACAGCGCCGGCGGAACCTTGAGCCTGCCCTCTTGGTCCGGGAAGCGGGGACACACTGCGATGACATGGAGGCCGGGATTGCGGTGCAGGGCTTCGGCGAAAACCCGGCCGACGTCGGCGGACCACAGATACTGGTCCTCCACGTACACCAACTGTCGCGCTCGCCGCAGCGCCTTCGCGTAACCGCGGGCCACGCTGCGCTCGCCGCCGGGTGCGAACGGGTACCCCGGCGAGCGTTTGGGGTATGTGCGCAGCAACTGCACGTCGCAGCCGCCCGCGGCAG
>NZ_JBNHGL010000056.1:0-16008 GCF_059091245.1 Arthrobacter sp. Y3225116 | reverse complement strand
GAGGTGGTCCCGCCGGCCAGCAGCGAACGCACCGGGGCGAAGGTGTCGTTGGTGATCCGCCCGGCCCACAGCAGGTCCCACAGCGCGCTGCCGACGGCGTTGTCCCCGGGTTGGGTGCCGCTGGCCGCGAGCAGGTCGGTGAGCTGCCGGAAGAAGTAGGCGCCGCCGTAGCCCCCGGTTCCGGAGAGCGCGTTCAGCAGTTCGTATTGCAGCACGCTGGGTTCGAAATCGGGCTGGGGATTCAGCGTCAAGTGCGCGGCGTCGGCCAGATGCAGGCTGATCCAGCCGTCGTTGCCGGGCATCGACCCGGCGCCGGCGATCAGGATTTCGCCCGTGGCGGTCAGCTCGTCCAGCATGGCGGGGGCGTAGTCGCTCACGCGGGACGCCAGGATAAGCGGTTCCCACGCCGACGCCGGGATGGGCACCCCGGACAGCTGGTCCACCACCGTGACCACGCCGTCCAGGCCGCGCAGCTTCGCTCCGACGTTCTGCCAGGTCGGCAGGAACCGGCCATAGGTGGCAGGATCAACCGGCTCGACTTCCTTGCGCAGGGTGGCCAGCGACCGGCGGCGGATCTTGCGCAGCACCTCGACGTCGCACCACTCGGTCTGGCGCTGATCCGGCGCGGCCGGAGCAGCCACGCCGGCCGTGCCGTGGGCCCCGCCCTCCTCAGCGGGCGGTGCGCCGCCGGGACGGAACTCGCCTTCGACCACGCGGCCGTCCTTGAGCAACCGCTGCAGGGCGGTATGCACCACGGCGGTGCCCAGGCCCAGCCGCCTGGCACATTCGGCCGCGGTGAACGGGCCATGGGTGCGGGCGTAGCGGCTGACCAGGTCGCCGAGCGGGTCGGCCACCGGCTCGATGAACGCCAGCGGCACGCCCACGGGAAGCGGCACGCCAAGGGCATCGCGCAGCCGGGCCGCGTCTTCCACCGCCGCCCAGCGCTCGGTGCCGGCGACGCCCACTTTCAGGGCGCGGTTGGCCCTCGCCAGCTCGGCGACCAAGGGCTCGACGTCGGCAATCCCGACGGGCGCGCCGCCGGCGGGAACCGGTCCCTCGACCGACCCGCCCGCCGAACCATCCGCCGGCGCGTTAGCCGATCCGTCCGCCGGCGCGTTCACGGGTCCGGTCACCGGTTCGGCGGGCCGGACGCGGGCGGCGATCTCCGCCGTCGTCAACGGTCCCAGCAGCCGCAGCAAGTCGGCGATGCCCTCCGCGCCCCGCACCTTGCGGTCCTCGGTCAGCCGCTGCAGCTCCTGCTCGGTCCGGGCGATGATCCCTTCGTCCAGCAGTTCACGCAGTTCGGCCCGGCCGAGCAGGTCGTTGAGCAGGCCCGGGTCCAGCGACAGCGCCGCGGCCCGGCGCTCGGCCAGCGGGGAGTCGCCTTCGTACAGGAAGCTGGCCACGTAACCGAAGAGCAGCGAGCGGGCGAACGGCGACGGCTGCTGGGTGGTGGTCTCCACCAGGCGCAGCTCCCGGCGGTCGATCCCGGCGGCAATCTCCTTGAGCGCGGGCAGGTCGTAGACGTCCTGGAGGCATTCGCGCACCGTCTCGAGGATGATCGGGAACGTCGGGTACTTGCGCGCCACATCCAGCAGCTGGGCGGAGCGCTGGCGCTGCTGCCAGAGCGGGCTGCGCTTGCCCGGATTCTTGCGCGGCAAAAGCAGGGCGCGGGCGGCGCATTCGCGGAAGCGGGAGGCGAAGAGCGCGGAACCGCCCACCTCCGCGGTGACGATCTGGTCCAGTTCCTCGGGATCGAAGAGGAACAACTCGGCGCCGGGCGGCTCGTCTTCCATCATCGGCACCCGCAGCACGATTCCGTCGTCGGCGGCCATGGCGGAACCGTCCAGCCCGTACCGCTGATGCAGCCGGGCGCCGACGGCCAGCGCCCAGGGCGCGTGGACAGGCATGCCGAACGGGCTGTGCAGCACCACGCGCCAGTCGCCGAGCTCGTCGTGGAAACGCTCCACCACCAGGGTGCGGTCGCTGGGAACATCGTTGGTGGCCTGCTGCTGCTCGGCCACGTAGGCCAGCAGGTTCCCCGCGGCCCAATCGTCCAGCCCGGCGGCGGCCAGTCGCTCGCGCGCCGGCTCCTCGGCCGTGCCGGACACTTCCCGGACGAAGCGGCCCAGCGCCCGCCCGAGCTCCACCGGCCGGCCCAGCGAATCGCCCTTCCAGAACGGCAGCTTGCCCGGCTGCCCGAAAGCGGGGGAGACCAGCACGCGGTCGTAGGTGATGTCTTCGATCCGCCAGCTGGTGGCGCCCAGCGCGAAGACGTCGCCCACCCGGGATTCGTAGACCATTTCTTCGTCCAGCTCGCCCACCCGGCGGCCGCCGCTGTTCTTCGCGTCCTCGGAGCCCACCAGGTACACGCCGAACAGCCCGCGGTCCGGGATGGTCCCGCCGGAGGTCACGGCCAGCCGCTGCGCGCCGGGCCGGCCGGTGATGGTCCCGGCGACCCGGTCCCAGATGATGCGCGGGCGCAGTTCGGCGAATTCGTCGCTCGGGTAGCGCCCCGCCAGCAGGTCCAGGGTGGCCTCGTAGGCGGAGCGGGGCAGCGTGGCGAAGGGTGCGGACCTGCGCACGACGTCGAACCATTCCTCCACGTCGACGGCGCCGAGGGCGGTGGCGGCCACGGTCTGCTGGGCGAGGATGTCCAGGGGATTGGCGGGGATATACAAGGGCTCGATCCGGCCGGCGAGCATCCGCTCGACCGTCACCGTGGTGTTGACCAGGTCCTGCCGGTGCTTGGGAAACAGCACGCCTTGGGACACCTCGCCCACCTGGTGCCCGGCACGGCCTACCCGCTGCAGGCCGCTGGCCACGGATTGCGGGGATTCCACCTGCACCACCAGGTCCACGGCACCCATGTCGATGCCCAGCTCCAGGCTCGAGGTCGCGACCACGCAGCGCAGGCGTCCGGACTTCAGGTCGTCCTCGATCTGCGCGCGTGCCTCCTTGCTGACCGAGCCGTGGTGGGCGCGGGCGAGGACGGCATCCGCGCCGGAGACGGAACCGGCCTGGGCCATGATCTGGGCCGGCGGCTTGGTCTGCGTGCGGGAACCGGAACCCGAGCCGGGACCCGAGCGGGACCCCGAACCGGACCCGTTTTCCGCAGCGTCGTCAGGGGCGGCGGTGCCCCAGACGTCCTCGCCGGAGAGCGGGAGGGATTCGCGTTCGGTCCAGATCTCGTTGAACCGGGCGGTGAGCCTCTCGGCCAGCCGGCGCGAGTTGGCGAAGACGATGGTGGACCGGTTTTCGGCGATCAGGTCCACGATCTTCTCTTCGACGTGCGGCCAGATGGAGGCCGGCTGAGCGCCGGCGCCCAGTTCCTCCTGGCTGGGCGAGGCCAGCGCGGTCATGTCCTCCACCGGCACCGTGACCGTCAGGTCCCAGGACTTCCGGGCGGGAGGCGCGACGATCTCCACCGGGGAGTTGCCGCCCAGGAACCGGGCCACGGTATCCAGCGGCTCGACGGTGGCGGAGAGGCCGATCCGCTGGGCGGGCCGCTCCAGCAGGGCGTCCAGCCGTTCCAGGGTGACCGCCAGGTGGGCACCGCGTTTGGTCCCGGCCACGGCGTGCACTTCATCGATGATCACGGTGTCCACCGACGTCAGGGTTTCCCGCGCCCTGGAGGTCAGCATCAGGAACAACGATTCCGGCGTCGTGATCAGGATGTCCGGCGGGTGGGTGAGCAGCCGGCGCCGTTCATTGGCCGGGGTGTCTCCGGAACGGACGCCGACGGTGATGGACGGGGCGGGCAGGTCGAGCCGTTTGGCGGTCTGAGTGATGCCGATCAGCGGCGCGCGCAGGTTCCGCTCCACGTCCACACCCAGCGCCTTCAGCGGCGAGATGTACAGCACCCGGGTGCCGCGGGACTCCTCGCGGGCGGCGCGTCCCCGCTTGGGCGCCGCTTCCGGAACAGCGGCGGGAGGTTCGGACTGCGTCTGAGCCCGGGAGATGAATGTGTCCAGCGCCCAGAGGAAGGCCGCCAGGGTCTTGCCGGAACCCGTGGGCGCCACCACCAAGGCATGGGAGCCGGCGGAAATGGCGTTCCACGCCCCGGCCTGTGCGTTGGTGGGCGCGGCGAAGGCGCCGGCGAACCACTCGCGGGTGGCCGGGCTGAAGCGTTCGAGCACAGACGTCGTCATACCGATGTCTTGAGCCTAGCGGCCGGCACGGACGCTGTGCAGTTCCCGGTGAGCAGTTCGGGGAGCGGGCAGGCGGCTACGGGGCCTGGAAGGTGCCCACGGTCATCAGCACCACGGAGTCGTCCGAGCAGCCGACCGTCTCCTGCTTCGCGACGAGCGATTCCTTTTGGTTGGGCGGGTAGACCTTCACTCCCGCCACGTCCGTGAGTCCGCATTCCTCGCCGTAGTTCTGCGGGTTGGTCTGCTGCAGCTGCGCCTCGGCAGTACGGCCCGGCTCCAGCGTGACGGCCGCCGCCGCTGCCTCCGGGTCCCGTTCGGCCGGTGCGCCCACCTGTGCGCCGTCGGCGTCGACATAGGAGACGCCGGGGTACCCCTTGAGCGTGCAGGACCCGGGGCCGGTGTTCGTCAGTACCAGCGTGCGGTAGACGCTGCCGGCGGCCCCGGCGCCGGGTTTGGTGTGGATGGCCGCTTCGAGTTGGCCGGCGCGGCAGGAACCGTCGGAGGCCCCGCCGTCGGCCTCCGGGGACGCGGTGGCGCTTCCGCTGCTTCCGTCGCTTCCGGTTTCCGTGGCGGGGGCGGGGGACGACGACGGCGTGCTGGCCGCGGGGGTGGAAGACGCAGCTGCGGTGCCGGGTTCCTGAGCCGGTTGCCCGCAGCCGGCCAGCAGCAGGGCGGATCCAACGAACAGGGCCGCGGCGGCCGGGCGCATCCCGAAACGATTCATCATGGTCATCATTAAACACCGCGGCTCCAACAGCCCCGGACACACTGCCGCTTCCCGCGGGCCGGACACACCGCCGGCGGCTGCGCCGGAGCGCACGGCCGCTACCGGCGGGCATCCAGGTCATTCATGGTGGTACGGGCGCCCACCGGCGATTTCCTGGGCGCGGTAGAGCTGCTCCATGAGGATCAGCCGGACCAGTTGGTGAGGGAAGACCAATCTGGAAAGGGACCAGACGAAGTCGGCCCGCTGGTGGATCGAGTCGTCCACGCCGTACGCCCCGCCGATGATCAGGGTGACGTTGCGGGAGCTGTCCAGTGGCTGCTGGAGCGTGCGGGCGAGGGTGGGCGAATCGATGTTCTTGCCGCGTTCGTCCAGCAGCACCACGAAGTCGTTGGCGTACTTGCCGCTGAGCTTGGCCAGCAGGGTTTCGGATTCTTCCTCGCGCGCCGCGTCATGCTCGCGGGAGGAATGGGGGATCGGCTGCCAGGTGACGTCGAAGGGCTTCTTCATCCGCTTCTCGTAGCGGTCAATTCCTTCCGCCACCCACGACTCGTGTTTGCGGCCGATGGTCAGGATGCGCAGGGTCATCCGGCTGATCCGGGGAATTTGCGGACGGTCAGGATCTGGGCGGCGCGGCCCACCGGGCCCTGTTCATCGAACAGTTCGGTGTCCGTCAGGCCGACGCCGTCGTCGCCGAAGGTCACGCGGGTGTCCAGGCCCGTCCACTCGCCCTGCGGCTGGCGGAACAGGTGGATGGTCAGGTCAAGGTTGGGGAACATGTACTCGCGCGGGTCCTGCCGCACCGCGATGCCGTTGGCGGTGTCCACGATGCTGACGAAGCGGGCTAGCGGGTGGCTGTCCTCGCCCTGAACCAACGGGTGCAGGGTCCGCGCCCAGACGCTCCGGTTACCCGGACCGAGGTCCGCCGCGGTGCGGAACTCCGTGGACCGGATGAAGCCGCCGTCCCAGACGCTGGTCATGGGCGCCGGGGGACAGCCGCCGGGTCCGGGAAGGGGCCGGCTGAAGGTGCCGGCGACGGCGGCGGTGTCACCGGTGAGCAGGCGCCAGGCCTGCGCGCGGATGGCCGTGCGGCCTTGCGCGGTGAACGTGGCCTCCAAGAGCTCAATCGTCTTGCCCGGCCGCAGGACCCGGGTCTGGATCTCGAACTCGCCGCCGTGGATGATGCCCAGGATCTCGAAATTGATCCTGCTCATCACCATCTCGGGGCGGGGATGGTTGCGCAGCAGTTCGTGCACGATCAGGCCGGAAGCCGGTGCCATGTGCTGTTCGTGGTCGTTCCAGGCTCCTTGCGAATGCAGCGTGGAATGGAAGCGTCCGCCGTCCAGGCGCACGTAGTAAGCATCCGGAACTGTACCTCCATCGGCGCCGAGGTGCTCGGTGGCGGCGATGCCGGCGGTGGCCGCGGTGGCGGTGGAATCAACCATGCCACCACTCTAGCCAAAGCCCGCAGCAGCCTTGTCTCCCGGCTCCACGGGCTCCACGCCGGTACACCGGGCTCCACGCCGACACAACCGGGCGGGAGCCGGGCTTAACGTTCTCCGACAGGGCGGGGATCGGGCGGGGGCGCCGGGGCAACTGGCTTGGCCGGCGGCGCCCAATCCAGGATGGCCGGCGCGCCTATCGCGTCACAATCCGCGGGCTCGGGCCGTGAGGGCTCGGTGGGCCGCGTGGGCGGCTCCGGCTGCTCCTCCTCCTCGTCTTCGTTACCCCGGTTTTCCTCGGCTGCTTCCACTGCCTTTCGGTAATCTTCCAGCGCCTTCTTGTACTCCTGCTGCGCGTTTTTGTACTCCTGTTCCGCGTTCCGGTTGTCCGCCTCGCACTGCGCCAGGGCGTTCCGGTAGCCGGCCCGTGCATTGTCCCGCTGGGTGAAGAATGCCGAGCGCTCCGCCAGGGCCTGCTGGTAGACGGCGTATTCGGCCCAGTAGTCGTTCCACTGCGCCGCGATCTTGTCCCACTCCTTGTTCACCGTGGCAACGGCGGCGGCGTAGCCCTTGTACTGCTTCACGTCCGTCCGGTAGTGGTCGTAGGCGGCCCAGTAGTCCAGCACGGCCTGTTGCCATTTCCTGGCGCCGGCGGCGAGTCTCGACTCTGCGGCCTGGACACGTTCCCGGTTGGCGGCGGCTGCATCCCTGGCATCGAAAGGCACCGGTGACATGCCGGTGAACTCCCAGCCGCAGCCCGGCCCGGCGGCGTCCTCGGTCAGCAGATGGACCTTCGCCGACCTCGCCGGCTCGCTCGCGGGGCTCTTGGGCGGCCGGGGGAACTCCCGGGCGTCCGGCATCGGCGGCCAGACCGGGTAGTCCGGCAGGGCCGCCGGATTGGCCGGCTTGACCTTCAGGTCCGGTGCCGGGAAGGACACGGTTTCGTAGTCTGCGTCGGCCGGGGCCTTCGGCAGCGGCACGGCGGGGATGGATACCGTTCGGGTGACGGTGAAGGGCTTGTAGCCCGTGGCCGACCAAGGGGAGCGGGCAGCGTCGCCGGCTTTGGAATCCTGGTTTGCGCAGACGTCGGCGAGCGCGGCCGCCAGCTTCTTGTCCAGTTGCTTGGCCAGTTTCTCCAGCGGCGCTGCTGCCTTTCCCGTCACGAAGGCCAGCACGTCCCCGCGCCGAAAGGTGAGCACCTGCATGGCGCCGTGGCCGGTCTTGGCGGTGTAGGCCCGGTAGGCCTGGACCCCGGGGCCGTCCAGGTCCTCGCTCCGGACCGCGATCGCCGCCCCGGCGCAGTCGGCCGCGTTGTCCGCCAGCTTGTCCATCGCTTCGGCGCCAAGGCCGGCGGTGTAGGCGGCGGCGAGCACCTGCACCCTCTCGCCGCGCACCCTGAATGAACGGGACAAAGCCACCGAGGGAGCCGCTCCGATGTCGCACGCGTAGGGCACCGGCAGCGCCGCTCCGCGCTCCACCGGGCCCTCCGGCTTCCATTTTCCGGGCGGTTCGGCCAGCAGCCCGGTCAAGGAGATGGAGGCCGGGCTGTCCGTGAGCACCGCGCTGATTGCCACCGGCGAGGCAGGCTCGGCCACCGCCGGGGCCTGTTCCTGCGCAAAGAACATCGGCAGCCCTGATGCCTGCAGGGCCACCAGCCCCGACGCGGTGAGGGACGCCAGGCACAGCGCACCGGTGGCGAGGGCAAGAGCCGGATGTTTCTCGAAGATGGACATCGGGACTCCTTACAACCCGTCGGGAACCGTGATGGCAGTGTTGCTGCCGGCACTGAGCGTGATGGTCACTTCCTGCCGGAAGGTCAGCCTGCTGCCCGGCGGTGCCGACTGCGCGGTGACCACGTTCTGATCCACCCGCGGGTCCGGCTCGGCCGTTTCCTGCCCGATCACCGGCACCAGGCTGTTGCGCAGCAGTACCGTGATGGCCTCGTTCACGCCCAGTCCGCGGAGGTCGGGCATGGACCGGGACGTTTCAACGCTGGTGGTCAGCGGGTCGGGCTCGGGCATCGGTTCGGCGGGCAGGCCCTTGTGCAGGCCTTCCATGGTGTCCTTCCACACCGGGCCGGCCAGTTCGGAGCCGGTGAGGTCATAGAAGGTCTTGCCATAGGCATGCACCGTCTTCAACGGGTGCTGGGCCCCGCCGCGGGGGTCGCCGAGCCACACCGCCGTCGCATACTGCGGGGTGACGCCCACAATCCAATTCGCGGCGAAGTCATTCGTGGTACCCGTCTTCGCTCCGGCCTGGCGGCCCTTCGGCATGCCCAGGGCGCCCAGCGTGCCGGCCGGATGGAACGGTTCGGTCAGCGCGTCGGCTACCGTGGCCGCCACCGAAGGGCCGATGGCCTGGCGGCAGTTTGAGGCGGGAACCGGGAGCTTCTCCCCGGTATCGCTGCGGATGGCGGCGGTGACGGTGACCGGCCGGCACAGCACGCCGCCGCTGACGAAGGTGGAGTAGGCGTTGGCCATCTCAAGCGGGGAAATCTCGTAGGAGCCGAGCGCCAGCGATGCCTCCCGGCCGTGCAGCTTGTCGACGGGAATCGAGGTGATGCCCAGGGTTTCCGCGAACTCGGCGACTTCCTTCACGCCCGTGCGCTCGATCAACCGCACAAAGTAGATGTTCACCGAAGCGCGCACCGCCTGGTAGGCGTCGATAGAGCCGTAATTCTCGTAGCCGTAGTTGTGGAAACCGCCGGGCGGATTATCCAGCGAGGAGTAATAGGGGCCGTTGGCCAGCAGCTTCTGGCGCGGGGAAATCCCCTGGGACAGCGCCGTGGCGAGCACGATCGGCTTCATCGCCGACCCCACCTGGAAGGCACTGTCGGCGAAGACCACCTCGGTCTTGCCCTTGCCCTCGCCCCAGGAACGGTTCTGCGCCACTGCCGTAACGTGCCCTGTGCCGGGTTCGACGACGGCGGTGCCCAGCGCCGTGCGGTTCTTGTTGCCCATCGCTTTGCGCACTGCTTTTTCCGCCGCGTCGATGGCCTTGCGGTCCAAGGCCGTGGTCAGCGTCATGCCGCCGCGTGAGAGCCGGTCCCCGCGTTCTTCCTGGGTCTTGCCGAAGGCGGGATCGGAGAGGATTTCATCCCGGACCAGATCGCAGTAGAACGGGTACTCGGAGCCGCCGCAGCCCGAGGGCACCGATCCCGGGTCAAGGCCGAGTCGGCTGTCGCGGGCCGCCGCGGCTTCGTCCGCGGTGATCGCGCCGTGCCGCTGGAGCACATTGAGTACCGTGTTGCGCCGGTCGAGCGCTCGATCCGGGTATTTCACCGGATCGTAGTAGACCGGTCCCTTGAGCAGTCCGACGAGCAGGGCCGACTGGGGCAGGGTGAGCTTCGCCGCCGTCGTATTGAAATAGATGCGCGCCGCCGCCTGGATGCCGTACGCGCGGTTGCCGAAGTAGACGGCGTTGACATACATGTTCAGGATCTGGTCCTTGTCCAGGCGTTTCTCCAGCTGGACGGCGTACTTGGCCTCGCGGATCTTGGCGTTGTAGGTTTCGCCTACCGCCACCGACTTCTCGGTTTCATCCCGGGCATTGTTGACCAGGATGTTCTGTACCAGCTGCTGGGTGATGGTGGAGCCGCCCTGGCGCTCGCCGCCCACCGAGTTGCTCACCATCGCGCGGGTGACGCCCATGGGGTCCACGCCGTGATGTTCGTAAAACCGGGAGTCCTCGGTGGACAGCAGCGTGTCCAAAAACGTCGGCGAGACCTGATCCAGGTCCACGTCGATCCGGTTTTCGCTGTAGAAGCGGGCGAATTCCTTGCCGTCCTTATCCAGCAGGACCGTATGTTGCGGCAAGGCGGTGTCCAGCGGAAGCTCGGCGGGCAGGCCTTCCCACAGGTCCAGCACGGAATCGGTGGCCGCCGAGAAGGCGATGGCTCCCGGGGCCATCAAGGATCCCGCGCTGAGCGCAACGACCGCGACCGCACCGATCCACCCGGCGAAACGAACAACGGCGCCGCGCCTGCGCTCCGGTTGGCCCGTCTGCTGCAGCAGCTCGTCCAGCCCGACGGTATCCTTCCGACGGCGCCACCACGGTTTCGCCCCGCTCCGCATGTGGGCGGCGACCCGGCCCGGAGGAGCCGATGTTTGCCCGGCAGCTGGTATCCGGGCGTCGCGGATCTCGCCGCCCCCTGGATCACGACCCTCTTGCTCCACCCGTAGCCCCCGTCCCCCTCAGCAGGCCCGGACGTCCCCCGACGCCACCACTGGAAACCTGCAGACGAATTACCTCAAGGAGACGGCTTTCGTACGCCGCCGCGCCAGTGAGGTGGTCTTAGCGTACGGCTAATCGGGCACGACTCAACCCCTTTTTCCGACGCTTTTCGATCGCTGTCGAAATGTGACACGGGCATCATTTTGTGATGGATGTGAAAGGCCGGAATGCGCCCGAAAGCATTGACAGGACCGCTGTCCGGCACTAGTAAAAGCTGTCCCGTCGCGGCGCTTGACCGGCCCTAACTGCGTGCCGCCGCGCGCAAGGAGCGCGGCCCACGGTAGGCCTTGACCGTGGCCAACTGGTCCCATGCCGCGACAGTCCAGATGAGTACGACGGCGGCGGCCCGGTACCAGCTGGGCTCGCCGCCCGAACCGCCGAGGAGGGCCGGGTCCAGCACGTCCTGGGTCAGGAACGCGACGGTCAGGAAGATGGCAAAGGCGATGTCAGCCGCGATCATGGCGGCGAGCATCGCCGTCGACCAGCGGCCGGAAGCCAGCCGCCAGGCCTCGATCAGCGCGAGCAGCAGCAGGAAGCCGAGGTAGGAAGGTATCCAGCCGTTCCACAGGCCGGAATTCAGGAAGCCGCCGCCGTCGTTGCGGTGGCCGACATAGAAGAACGACGTCGGGAGGAATGGCACCAGGGCCATGACCGCCAGGATCACCAGCGAGGCCAACGGCTCGGGCCGGGCAATCTCCCGGGCGGGCCGCTCGCGGACCAGATCGTCCACGCTCCACCCCAAGCCGGCCATGGGGCCTGCCAGCCGGGCCTTGTCCTGGTCCGGCAGAATGCGCTCGGCCAGTGCCAGCAAAACGGTAACGACGGCGAAAGCTGTCAGGACCGCCAAGACGGCATTGCCGGCCGTCCGGCCGATCATTTCGCCAATCGCCGGATCCGGAGTACTCAGGAGGTAGACCAAGGCGTTCACCGCAGAGGCTGAGACCGCCACCAGCGGAAGCAGCCAGATCATCAGCCGGGCGAAGACAGGGAAAAGTTCCGGCCCAATCAGGTGCCGCGGCGATTCGCTGTAGCGCAGCGCCAGGCGGGAAGGGTCGCCGAGCTCCTCAAGCGCCGCCCGCTCCGCAGCCTCGGCGTCGGCCGGCGACGCGGATCCATCCGGGCCCAGCCGGGCATCGGCCATGTCGGCGAGCGTGGCGGTGATCTCACGGGCGATATCTGCGCGCGTGTTCTCCGGCAGGCGACGGACCACCTGTGCGACGTACTTTTCGGTCAGGGAGCTCATTGCGGATCCACAGTGCGGTGAGGCTGGCGGTGAGGGACGCCCATTCGGTGCGCAGCGAATCGGCTATCTCGGCGCCGAGGTCGGTCAAGGTGTAGTACTTGCGCGGCCGGGCCTCGTCGGTGTTCCACTCGGCCTTCAGCAGGCCTTGTTTCTCCAGGCGGCGCAGCAGCGGGTAGAGGGTATTGGCTTCGATCTGAAAACCGGCGTCGGCGAGAGTGCTGAGCAGCGCGTAGCCGTAACGAGGGGTGCGGCAGGCCGCCAGGCTGGCCAGCACGATCGTGCCCCGCCGCAATTCCTGTTCATGCGTGGCGAGGGTAGCGGCGTCGTCGGAGTCCATCTCCCACACAATAGTGTGTGACACACACTATTACAACGGGGAAGAAGAGGTCGCGGCGCCGCTTGTTCGCAGGGCGGCTGCTAGACCACCCGCTGGTGAACCGAGACCGACCCTTCGGCGTGTACTAACACCGGTTGCGGAACTCCCTGCAGGAAAACCAGGAAATGCTCGCCGTCCTGCTTCCGGTGGAATGCGGTCAGGACGCCGACATGCTCGTCCCCGTCGGCCGTGGTCACTGAAACGACCCGGCCAATGGCGGCGGGCTTCAACGTCTTGGCAGGAATGGCCATTGTCTTACCTTCTGAAGCCGGGGAAGTGTATGGGCCAAGGCTACGCCCGCAGCCCCGCTTCAGTAGGGCGTTCAGCGCGACAACGGCCCAGCTGAGTCGGGTTGGTGTGGGCTCGCGGCGAAGGGGTTGTGGACGTGTGCCAGATAGGCGACAGTGATAGGAATCCGTACGCGCCGGATGAGGGCGCCTGTGAAATGCTGGCCGTCGACGCCCCATCTACGATGCGGATAATGTTCAGGACCCCCTGACGATTCCCTGGTAATCCGTAACCAAAGAATCTCCGGATCAGGAGCAGTAATGACTGAAAACGTTCAGCCTGCCGACGAAGGCGCCGTCAGCGAAAACATCGAAGAGTATCAGCAGGATGACAGTCTTACCCCGGCCGACCGCATGGACCTGATTGCCAACGCCGTCGCCGCGGACGAGGACGCCGAGCGGGCGGACGAATCCCGCGACCAGGTGCAGGACGAAGGACCTGGCGACTCTCCGTGAAGAACCTGCGGCACGCTCAGGGACGTCGAGCAGCCCTAGTAACTGCAGCGCAGGGCTCCGGCGACCAATCTGGCGCCGACGACCCGCGGGCCTGCCCCTCCGGTATGTGGTGCGTAAAGCCTGATTTCAAGGATGTGGCGTCGACCGTGAGGTTGCTGCATCGCTCGGCGGCCCGACACCGAAGCCCCTGGTTGAGATAATGGCATTATCAGGAGCAGGTCCGCCTCTCAGGGATTGAGGCAGCTGCCTTGACTTGAGGAAAGCAAGCACCATGATCGACTCCGTGCGGGCACCGAGTCACGGGCACCCGGTCGCACTAAACCGGCACCAGCTTGAGGGTGCCGCTGAGACACTGCGGATGCTTGGAGAACCCACGCGGTTGCACCTGCTATTGGTCCTGACCGCCGGACCAGCGTGTGTTGCGGAGCTGGTTGCGGCGACGGGATCTGCCCGCACCATCGTGAGTCAACACTTGGCAAAGCTGCGCCTCAGCGGCCTGGTCAATGCCCGCAAGGAAGGGCGCAAAGTCATTTATTCGATGAGCGACAACCACCTGAACCGGTTGATTCAGGAAGCCGTCAGTCACGCTGGCCACACCACGCCCGGGCAGCCCGAGAAGGACTGAGGGCAGGTATCGGCCTGGACTCATTGAAAGCTGCGGCGTCCAGCGTTCCGAACCGGCGGCACCACCCGACAGAGGCGGCCGTTACGGCGTCCTTCACGCCGCTACGGGCATCTTTTATTGGGCAACGCACTCCCGTTGACACTGGGTAATTAGGGGGTGGAAAATTCTGGACATACCGATAGGTGCGCAGTTGCGGGGATGTTGTTTGCAGCGGCGCAAACCTTCGTCCGGGTCTTCCCTGGTAGCGCTGAGGCAACCATCGCGTCGGCGCATCTCGCGATTTGACGCGGGCGACGCCGAAGGAGGCGTTCTATGGACGCGAAGGATGGATCTCGGGGCGCGGTTACCTTCCTCAACACGCATGAGGCGGAGACCATCGATGCGCTGGCCGGACTGATAATACCGGGATCGGAGGACGATCCAGGGGCTCAGGAAGCCGGAGCGGTTATCTATATTGACCGCGCTCTGGCGGGCCCTTACCGGAACCTGCAGAAGTTGTACCGTGCGGGCCTCGCTGCCCTTGATGACAGTTGCGTCCAGCGACAGGGGCGTACGTTTGTCGAGCTTGACGACGGAGAGCAGAATGCCGTCCTGGAACAGCTTGCGGGGAGCGGGCTGGATAGCGCGGTGGGTGCCGAACGCGCGGAATCCGACGGGGCGGAGACGACCGACCTCGGATTGCTGCCGTATTTTTTCGCGGTGGTGAGGCAGCATGTGGTCGAGGGGACATTCGGAGACCCCGTCTACGGGGGCAACAAGAACGCCGTCGGGTGGCGTTTACTGGGATTTCCTGGCGCCCATTGGGGGTACGGCGAAGGCGAGATGGACTACGGGTTTGATGCCTCGGCCCTGCCTGTCGTAACCCTTCAGGACCTGCGGCGTGAGCGAGAGCAGCGCAAAGGAGAGCCGGACCATGGCTGAGCATGCGGACATCGTGATCGTCGGCCTTGGTGCAGCCGGCGGGGTTATGGCGAAAGAGATGGCGCAAGCCGGCATGAGGGTTGTGGCCCTTGATAAGGGTCCGCGCTACGTGGATGAAGATGTCGAGGTCAAGCACGACGAACTGCGGTACTTCGTCCGGCAGGAAATTTCCCCCAATATGGTCAGCGACCCCGTGACGTGGCGGCCCACCAAGGAGGGTACCGCAAGCGTTTTACCCTGGTCGGCCGGACCACTCGCGATCGGCCCATTGTTCGTGCCTCCCTCCATCGGGGTGGGCGGGGGGACGATCCACTGGGCCGCGTGGGCGTGGCGGTTCCGCGACGCGGAGCTGCGCCTGCGGACTACGCTAAGCGAGCGTTTAGGCCCGGAAGTTGTGGCGGACACCGCCATCGTTGACTGGCCGATGGGCTATGACGAACTTGAACCGTATTACGAGCGCGCCGAGTACGAGATCGGAGTCGCGGGCAAGGCAGGTAATCTCAACGGGGAGATTCAGGAGGGTGGCAACCCGTTCGAACCGCCGCGGAAGCGGGAGTATCCCATGCCGCCGCTGCGCATGACGGCGGGCGACAAACCATTTTCGGAGGCCGCGAAGCGGCTAGGCCTGCACCCCTTCCCGGCTCCGGCAGCAGTTAACTCCGTGGAGTACCAGGGAAGAAGCGCTTGCGTGTACTGCGGATTCTGCCGGGACTACCCCTGCCACGTTGGCGCAAAGTCCAGCAGTGCGGTCGCCCTACTTCCGCAGGCTCTCGAAACGGGCAACCTCGAAATCCGCCCGTATTCGCGGGTTTTTGAGGTAAAGCGGGATGCGACCGGGCGGGCCTCCGGTGTGCGATACATCGATCTAGTGCGGGAACAGGAACGCGAAATCGACGCCGACTACGTCGTGCTCTCGGCATACGCCTTGGAGAACACCCGGCTGCTATTGGCTTCGGGCATCGACGGAAACGGCGTCGTTGGCAAGTACTTCATGACGCATAACTACGGCTGGTTTACCGGCACGCTTCCGGACTGGACTAACCCGTTCGCCGGTCCGGCGGTTGCGACCAGCGTGGTTGATGACTACACCTCCGAGCTCGTCTCCGGTCACGGTGCAGTCTGGGGCAGCCCGATTATCGGCTTTGGCGGAGATGTGCAGCCGGTGGAAGCCACCCGGAATATGCCGGACTCGGCACCGAAATTCGGGCAGGGGTTCAAGGACTGGATGCGGGATAATTACCGGCGTACTTTCAGCATGTACCACCAGACCGCGACGTTCCCCCGTGAAGAGTTCTTTTGCGACCTGGATCCGAAGGTTAAGGACGCGTTCGGTCAGCCGGCGCTGCGGATCACCCATGACTGGACGTCGCGCGACGAACAGGACGTGGAGTTCATCATCGGCAAGAAGCGCGAAATCGCACGTGAGATGGGAATGCTTGAGTGGTGGGAGGCACCGACCGCGCCGCCTTACCATGTGTCCACCCACGAGGTAGGTACCCACCGGATGGGCGACGATCCGGGCACCTCGGTTGTGGACCGTTACGGCCAAT
>NZ_JBNHGL010000055.1:0-16063 GCF_059091245.1 Arthrobacter sp. Y3225116 | reverse complement strand
CTGCCTCGCGTGCCGCGGCGAGGCCGGCCGGTCCGGCGCCGACCACCAGCACGTCTGTGTGCACGTACTTGCGGTCGTAGACGGCCTCGTCCGTCCGGGGGTCCAGCTGGCCCAGGCCGCTCAGCAACCTGGCGTCCATCCCGTCCGTCAGCTCCAGGGCCGTCGCCGGCAGCATGGACTCGTCGACATGCCCGGCGTAGCGGGCGCTGATTTTGACCAGGGCGTTGGGCTCTTCCACGCCGGCCGACATGATGCCGCGCGGGCGGCCGAGGTAGAGCGAGTCGCCCACGGTGACCTTGCCGGCCGCGAGCAGCGCGGAGGCCAGGGTATCCCCGGCGTAGCCGGTGTAGGTGTTGCCGTCGAGCGTGAACTTCAGCGGCTTGTTCCGGTCGATCCGGGCAGCGGCGCCGGCTGGGGCGGCAAGCCGCCGGGGCTGGTTGGCGATGTTGCCGGTGGCGGTCATTTCGCTCCTCCTTCGGCCGGCTGGGCCTTGGCACCCGCGAGGCTGCCGAGTTCGATCGGTGGTGTCTCGCCGGGCTTGTACACGGCCTTGAATTCGTAGCTGACGGTGTCTCGCACCGCGTTGAACCAGCGCCGGCAGCCGGTGCTGTGCACCCAGCGTTCGGCGAAGAGGCCCTTGGGGTTGGCGCGGTAGAAGAGGAACTTTGCCCATTCCGCGTCGCTCAGCTGGTTCGGGTCTGCCGGGTAGGCCACGTGGGCCTGGCCGCCGTAGTGGTATTCGGTCTCGTCGCGCGGCCCGCACCAGGGGCATTCGATCAGAAGCATCGCGGTCGTCCTTCCTAGTGGGCCACGGCGGCGGCGCCGTGTTCGTCGATGAGGTGTCCGGTCTCGAACCGGTCCAGGGCAAACGGGGCGTTCAGCGGGTGCGGTTCGTCCGTGGCGATGGTGTGGGCGAAGGTGTAGCCGGCGCCGGGCGTGCCCTTGAAGCCGCCGGTTCCCCAGCCGCAGTTCACGTAGAGCTGGTCGATCGGCGTCTTGGACACGATCGGGGAGGCGTCCATCGTGGTGTCGACGATGCCGCCCCAGGTCCGCAGCACGTGGGCGCGGGCGAAGATCGGGAAGAGCTCGACGGCGGCCGCCATCTGTTCCTCGATGACGTGGAAGGCGCCGCGCTGGCCGTAGCCGTTGTAGGTGTCGATGCCCGCACCCATGACCAGTTCGCCCTTGTGTGCCTGGGAGACGTAGACGTGGACGTGGTTGGACATGACCACCGTGGGGTGGACCGGCTCGTGGAGCTCGGAGACGAGCGCCTGCAGCGGGTGCGACTGGATGGGCAGCTCGAAGCCGGCCAGTTCGGCGAGCACCGAGCTGTGTCCCGCGCCGGCCAGGCCGACCTTGCCGGCGTTGATCCGGCCGCGGCTGGTTTCGACGCCGACCACCCGGTCGCCGTCCTTGAGGAATCCGGTGACCTCGCAGTTCTGGATGATGTCCACGCCCATCTCGTCGCACTTGCGGGCGAAGGCCCAGGCCACGTGGTCGTGCTTGGCGATGCCGGCGCGGGGCTGGTAGGTCGCCCCCATGACCGGGTAGCGGATGTTGTCCCCGGTGTTGATGATGGGGCACAGCTCCTTGACCTGGTCCGGGGTGATCCATTCGGCGTCCACGCCGTTGAGCTGGTTGGCGTTCACCCGGCGGATGCTCTCGCGCACGTCCTGCAGGGTGTGCGCCAGGTTCATCACGCCGCGCTGGGAGAAGAGGAAATCGTACTCGAGCTCCTCCGGCAGTTGCTCCCAGAGTTTAAGCGAGTGCTCGTAGATGCCCGCGCTCTCGTCCCACAGGTAGTTGGAGCGGATGATCGTGGTGTTGCGGGCCATGTTGCCGCCGGCCAGCCAGCCGCGCTCCAGCACCGCGATGTTGGTCATGCCGTGGTTCTTGGCCAGGTAGTAGGCGGTGGCCAGGCCGTGGCCGCCGCCGCCGACGATCACGGCGTCGTACGAGGATTTCGGCTCCGGATTCCGCCACAGGAAGTCCGGGTGCTCGGGCAGCAGATCGGCCATTATTC
The DNA here is from genome assembly GCF_059091245.1 of Arthrobacter sp. Y3225116. Taxonomy (NCBI): domain Bacteria; kingdom Bacillati; phylum Actinomycetota; class Actinomycetes; order Micrococcales; family Micrococcaceae; genus Arthrobacter; species Arthrobacter sp. Y3225116. Next base: position 14,040 of record NZ_JBNHGL010000055.1, on the reverse strand, counting down.
GGCTCCGTTCGGCTCGGCGTTCAGGTTCGGGTACAGCGGGAATTTCTCCGCCAGCAGGGACACACGGCCGCGGAGCTCGGTGAGCAGCTCCTCGTCTGGTTCCCGGGTCAGGGCGGCGGCAATGATGTCCGCCACCTCGGTGAATTCGGCGGCGCCGAAGCCGCGGGTGGCCAGCGCGGGGGTACCGATCCGCAGGCCGGAGGAAACCATCGGCGGGCGCGGATCGAACGGCACGGCGTTGCGGTTGACCGTGATGCCGATGGAGTGCAGCCGGTCCTCGGCCTGCTGGCCGTCCAAATCCGAGTTGCGCAGGTCCACCAGGACCAGATGCACGTCGGTGCCGCCGCTGACCAGGCTGATGCCGGCGGCCGCAACGTCGTCGGCCAGCAGCCGCTGGGCCAGCAGCCGCGCGCCCTCGAGGGTCCGCTGCTGGCGGTCCGCGAACTCGTCGGAGGCTGCAAACTTAAAGGCCACCGCCTTGGCGGCCACCACGTGCTCCAACGGGCCGCCCTGCTGACCGGGGAACACCGCGGAGTTGATCTTCTTGGCCAGCTCCTGCCTGGACAGGATCACCCCGCCGCGCGGACCGCCCAACGTCTTGTGGGTGGTGGTGGTGACGACGTCGGCGTACGGCACCGGGTTCGGGTGCAGCCCGGCGGCCACCAGGCCGGCGAAGTGCGCCATGTCCACCATCAGGTAGGCGCCGACCTTGTCCGCGATGCGGCGGAACTCGGCGAAGTCCAGCTGGCGGGTGTAGGCCGACCAGCCGGCCACGATCAGCTTGGGTTCGTGCTCGACGGCGAGGCGCTCCAGCTCTGCCATGTCGATCCGGTGGTCGGACTCGGAGACCCCGTAAGACACGACGTTGTAGAGCTTGCCGGAGAAGTTGATCTTCATACCGTGGGTCAGGTGCCCGCCGTGTGCCAGGTTCAGGCCCAGGATGGTGTCGCCCGGGGTCAGCAGCGCGAACATGGCCGCTGCGTTGGCCTGGGCACCCGAGTGCGGCTGGACGTTGGCGGCTTCGGCGCCGAACAGTGCCTTGACCCGGTCGATGGCCAGCTGCTCGATCACGTCCACGTGCTCGCAGCCGCCGTAGTAGCGCCGGCCCGGATAGCCCTCGGCGTACTTGTTGGTCAGCACCGAGCCCTGGGCCTCCATCACCGCGGTGGGGGCGAAGTTTTCCGACGCGATCATCTCCAGCGTGGACTGCTGGCGTTCCAGCTCCCGCGCAATGGCACCGGCCACCTCGGGATCGGCCGCAGCCAATCCGGTTGTCAGGGTGTTCACCATCCGACTTCTCCTTCGAAGAACCTGATCAACCAAACAACTAATGTTTGACTGATATATCAGAACTGATTGCAATAGTATGGTGGAGATCACACCCCGTCAAGAGGGTCCTTCCGGCCTCGAATTCCGGGCCGGCAGGACCCCGAGCAGGTCAGCGGACCATTAGGAGCATGATGAGCATCACCGCGGAAACCGATGCCGGGACCGAGCCGCTGTCGCTGGCCGAGCAGGCCTACCGGGCGCTGCGGGACAAGCTGATCATGTTGGATATCCGCCCCGGCGCACCCATCAACGACGGGCAGCTGGCGGCGGAACTCGGCTTCGGCCGCACCCCGGTGCGCGAGGCCCTGAAGAAACTGGAGATCGACCACCTGGTGGTCTCCTATCCGCGCCGCGGGACCTTCGCGACCATCGTGGACATCACCGAGCTGGCCGCCGTGTCGGAACTGCGCCGCGTACTGGAACCCCTGGCGGCCCGCAAGGCCGCGGAGTCGGCCGGGGAGGCCATGCGCGCGGAACTGTCGCAGCTGGCGCGGGACATCGGGAAGCTCGACGACGACCGTCCCGACAAACACGACCTGATGCGTTACGACCTCAGCGTGCACCGGGCCATCTATCGCGCCGCGGGCAATCCCTACCTCGAGGACACCCTGATCAGGCTGGACAACCTGGCCACCCGCATCTGGTGCCTCGTGCTGGATAAGGTGCCGTCCGTCGCCGGCCACATCACCGAGCACGTGGAACTGCTGGACTCAATTGTCGACGGCGACGCGGACCAGGCCGCCGAGCTGGCCCTCGAGCACATCACCGGCTTCGAAAAGGCCATCCGCGCGGTGTTGTAGCGCGGGGACGGCGCCCCTGGTGTAACCGCTCAGCTGCCGATTTCGGCGGGCGAGGGGTTCTTGGCCAAGCGGACCGCCAGGTTGAGTCCGGACATCTTGGGCGTGCCCCGGGGGTCCTCGCCGATGAGATCGAAAATCTTGCGCAGCCGCTTATGCAGCGTTTGGCGTTCCACGAACAGGATCCGCGCAGTCTCTGCGGAATTGCAGCCACTCATGAGCCAGGCGTCGAGGGTGTCCAGCAGCCGCGTCCCCCGCTTGCGGTCATAGTCCAGCAGTTCGCCGAGCAGTTCCTGGGTGATTCGTCCGATGACCGGCCCGGAGAGCTCGCGGGCCGCCAGCCGCTCGAGGACAAAATCCTCACAGTCACGGATGTTGCTTTCCAGGTCGTCCGGGGGCCCCACCGACTGGGTCAGCCTGGCCTCGACCAAGGATGAGTGGGCATGCAACGGCGTGGCCACTGTTGGCCCGATGGCCCCCGCCACCGCCAAACCGCGGAAGTCCGCGCGCAACCCCTCCAGGATCTCCCGTCGCTCCTGGCGCGTGCCGCTGATACTCAGCTGGACCAAGGCGCACAGGCTCTCGCCGTCCAGATACGTCCGGGCGTCGGGACACCGGTTTTTGAGAATCTTTTCCGCCACTCCGCGCACGCTGCTCAGCCCGATCCGGCGAAACACCATGACAAAGGCCGGTTGTCCGGTCGATAAGCCCGCGGCGGCGCACAGCTCGTGGATCTGGGAGGTGCCTGCGCCGCTAACGACGGCCCGCATCAGGGCGGTGTGGGCGATTTGCTGCGCCGTCGGTCGGTGCTGCTGCGAAACGGCGAGCGCCAAAATGCCGCCGATCCGCTCTCCCACCGTCTTTAACAATTCCGGGGTTACGTCCCGCCGGCTTTGAAGCCGCAGCCGGGCGGACACCAGGCTCCCAACGAAGATGTCCGATTCCACATTCACCGAGGTGGAATCGGGAGGGAAGCCGCCGGCGAACTCCAAAACGGTCCCGCTGGGGTCCAGCAGTGCCGCCTCGATCCGCAGCGCCTGCGAGACAATCTCGATCAGTGGGCTCAGGGCCGGACCGGAAGAAGCCAGATGTTCCGCCAAGCGCTGCGAGATGGAGTCGGCGGTTTGCAGGGCCGTGACATGTTCAGAAACGACTTTCCGATTGACTTCCTCCGCAATCTCCACGAACGGGACCACGCGCCGCAGCTCGATCAGCGGCAGCCCAACCTCTTCGGCTGCCTCGACAAGCTCGGCTGAGAGGGAGCGGCCGGAGCCCGCGGTCTGGATCGCCAAGGCCGTCACATGCCGGGCCGCCAGGCTGCGGATGTACTCGTGCTGGGCGGCGGGCCGGAGGTTCAACAACGCGTCCCCGCCGCTCAGCAGCAGCTCCTGGCCGCGCAGCAGCGGCGCTATCTCCAGCACTTCGCTCGAATGGACCCACCTGACCTTGCCGGCGGGAATCTGGCGCTTACCCGCCCGAACCAACGGACTGGCTCGCTGCATCAGTTCAAGTCCAAGCACATCCGACAACATCACGACCATGGATAATCCCGCCTCTGAGCAGCCCGACCGACGCGGGGGTGACAGTCCGTCACCCGCCGTGCCTCCAAGTGGTTACGGTCCGAATATACGCTGTGAGCTGCATCACCTCCTAGTCTGGTGAAGTCCTGCTCCGCCTCGCGTTGCAATCGTCAGGAGACCGCCATGAGCCAGAGATCCGCCACGAAATCCGAACAGGCCACCCAACACGTAGAAGACATCCTGCAGCCGGTTCCCGAATCGGCCCGCACCACAAAGCTGTCCGGCCAGTTCTGGATTTGGGCAGGCGCCAACGTCGCCCCGATCAACTGGATCCTGGGCGCCCTGGGCATTCACCTCGGGCTTGGCCTGGCCGATACCCTCACCGTGCTGATCGCCGGCAATGTCATCGGCATGCTGGGGTTTGGCTTCTTCGTAATCCTCGGGCAGCGCACGGGAGCCACCGGCATGTTGCTGGCCCGTGGAGCGTTCGGCCGCAGGGGCGCCTACCTGCCCGCAGCCATCCAGGCAGTGATCGCGATCGGCTGGTCGGCCGTCAACACGTGGGTCATTCTGGACCTGATCATGGCGCTGTTCGGAATGATCGGCTGGGTCGATCCCACGGCCACCAACTTGGGTTGGCGCATTGGCACCGCCGCCGTCATCATGTCGATCCAGGTGGCCATTTGCTACCGCGGCTACCGCGCCATTTCCCGCTTCGAGCGGATCACCATGCCGCCCACCGTCCTGGTCCTCATTGCCATGTCGATCGTGGCCTGGACGCAGCTGGATATCGACTGGAGCTACCAGGGACCCGTGGGCGAGGTTCTCACCGGCATGCCGCGGATCGCTGCCATGTCCTCCATCATGACCGCCATCGGCATTGGCTGGGGCATCGGCTGGTTCACCTACGCTCCCGACTACTCCCGCTTCGTGAGCAAGAAGATCCGGCCCGCAAAGCTCTATGTGGTCAGTGTCCTCGGACAGTTCCTCCCGGTGGTCTGGCTCGGCGTCCTGGGCGCAAGCCTGGCCACGAAGAACGGCACGGCCGATCCTGGCCAGCTGATCGTGGAAAGCTACGGAGCCTTCGCCATTCCGGTGATCCTGCTGGTCATCCACGGACCCATCGCAACCAACATCATCAACATGTACACGTTCGGCGTCGCCACGCAGGCCCTGGACATTCAAATCTCCCGCAAGAAGCTGTCCATCGTCGTCGGCGGCCTGGCCATGGCGGCGGTCATCGGTTTCATGTTCGCGACTGACTTTGCCCACATGCTGCACAACTGGATCATCGCGATCGCAGCGTGGGTCGCCACCTGGGGCGGGATCATGGCCGTCCATTACTTCGTCTTTGAGCGCCGCCATAAGAACTTCAGCTACCTCTTCCGCTCGCCGTCCGACACCCAGCTCAAGGCCTTCAACCCGGCAGCCTTCATCGCCTTCTTCGCCGGTATCTTCATGACCTGGATGTGCATGTACGGCTCGGTTCCGGCCCTCCAGGGGCCCATCGCAAGCGCCGTCGGAGGCATCGACTTCTCGTGGCTGGGCGGGACCATCACCTCAGCCACGGTGTACTTCCTGCTCGGATACTCCCGGTTCCGTTCGCGGATTGCCGCCGGCATTCCCCTCGGCTTGAAGCAGGACAGCTCCGACGAGGAATTCCTGAAGGACCACGGCAACTGCGAAACAGCGTTAGTCGAAGCCGACAATTCCGCAGGCTCCGACGCTCCGCTGGCCCCGGAGGCCCCGGGTGCCCCAGTGAACCGCACCCCCACACCCACGGCCTAGCCTGCGGACGGACGCAAAACATGCGTAGCCGCGCCAACCTCAAAGCCACCTGTCCCGCACACAGAAACACCACGAAGGAGAACCAATGACCATCGCTCCCGCCTCCCCCTCCGCCAACAGCGTTTCCGAACTCGAGCGCCTGAAGGTCCTGCACAACGGAGAAAAACAACAACTGACCTTCTCCGATGCGGAGTTCGAACGTCGCCTGACCGGCCTGCGCTCCATCATGGCCGCCAAGGAGCTCGACGCGGTCATCCTGACCAGCTACCACGGCATCAAGTACTACTCGGACTTTCTGTACACGACGTTTGGCCGCAACTACGCCCTGGTAGTCACCGCAGACGACTCGGTCACGGTCACCGCCAACATCGACGCCGGCATGCCGTGGCGCACCAGCTACGGCGAAAACATCGTCTACACGGACTGGAAGCGCGACAATTTCTACTTCGGCCTGCAGGAAGCCCTGCGCCAGCGTGGCGTCAGCGCCCGTCGCCTCGGCGTCGAGGACGATGCCTTGCCGCTGATGACCCGCCAGCGCATCCAGGCTGCCTTCGACGGCGCCGAACTGCTCGACGTCTCCCAGGACGCGATGCGCCAGCGGATGATCAAGTCGGCCGAGGAAATCGAGGTCATCAAGCACGGTGCACGCATCGGCGACCTGGGCGGCGAGGCCATCAAGGCCGCCATCCGGGAAGGCATAAGCGAGTACGAAGTGGCACTGATCGGCACCGAAGCCATGGTCCACGAGATCGCCCGCACCTTCCCGCACCGCGAAGTTCGCGACACCTGGGTTTGGTTCCAGTCCGGCATCAACACCGACGGCGCGCATAACTGGGCCACCACCCGCAAGCTGCAGCGCGGCGACATCCTGTCCCTGAACTGCTTCCCGATGACCTCCGGTTACTACACGGCGCTGGAACGCACCCTGTTCCTGGGCGAGCCGGACGAGCGCTCGCTCGAACTGTGGAACATCAACGTGGAGGTCCACCGCCGCGGGCTGGAACTGATCAAGCCCGGCGCCGTCTGCAAGGACATCGCCGCCGAGCTGAACGAGATCTACATCGGCCACGGGCTGCTCGCGAACCGCACCTTCGGGTACGGCCACTCCTTCGGCGTCCTCTCGCACTACTACGGACGCGAGGCCGGCCTGGAACTGCGCGAGGACATCGACACGGTCCTGGAACCGGGCATGGTCGTGTCCATGGAGCCGATGATCACCGTCGCCGACGGCGAACCGGGCGCCGGCGGCTACCGCGAACACGACATCCTCGTCATCGGCGAAGACAGCGTGGAAAACATCACCAAGTTCGGTTTCGGCCCGGAGCACAACATCATCCAGGCCTGACCAGACCTGCCCGGGGCGGGGCCGTCCGGTCCCGCCCCCGGCAGCACCACCTTCAATCCACCGCCCATCGCGCATGAGCCGCGCAACGATCGTTTGGAGCAAGCATGCCTGCCAGCGTGTACATGGAAGAACTCGACGCCTTTACCTATCGGGAACGCATCGCCGAAGACAACGCCGTCGTGCTGATCCCGGTCGGCTCCATTGAGCAGCACGGACCGCATATGCCGCTCAACGTCGATGTTCTCCTGTCTACGGCATTGGCCGGCGCGACGGCGTCATCCATCGGTGGTGTTGTCGCCGCTCCCGTCGTCTACGGGTACAAGTCCCAGCAACGCTCCGGCGGCGGCAACCACCTCCCCGGCACCACCAGCCTCGACGCGGCGACGGTCATTTCCATCGCCAAGACGCTGACCTTGGAATTCGCCCGGCACGGCGCGCGGAACATTGCCTTTATTAACGGCCATTTCGAGAACTACCAGTTCCTGTACGAAGGCGTCGACCTGGCGCTCCGCGAACTGCGCCAAAGCGGCGTCCAGGACGTCAAGGTGGTGCTGCTCTCCTACTGGGACTTCGTTGACGAGCGGACCATCACCGAGCTGTACCCGGACGGCTTCACCGGCTGGGACCTGGAGCACGGCGGCGTGCTGGAAACCTCGCTCATGCTTCACCTCTACCCGGAGCGCGTCTGCATGGACAAGGTCGTCGACGCTCCCCCCGCCGTCCTGCCGAACTACGATGTCCTGCCCGTCAACCCCGACCTGACACCGGCCTCCGGCTGCCTTTCCTCGGCGGCCGACGCGACCGCTGCCAAGGGCAGAATCCTCCTCGAACGGGCATCGGCCGGCATGGCTGCGGCCCTGTCCCGCGAGTTCTCCCCCACCGCCCCGCGCGTCGGCGCCGCCAGCCCCGAATCCGTCCCGGCACTGTAGGACCACGTGTCGGCCTGTTCAAGCGCCCCGGCAGGTCCCGTCGCTCAAGGGAGACAACGTGTTGGAACGACGCGGCGACTTCGCCTTTGACTACAACCTCCACGAAGGCACCGCCCCGGTGAAAATGCAGTGGCTGTTCCAGGAGCAGTCACGCCTGCCCGTGGCCGTGCAAACCTGGGAGTTGCCGCCGGGCGGGACGGAAGGGATGCACTCCCATCCCGCCGGCGGCCGCGCGCTCGAAGAACTCTACGTGGTGATGGAGGGAACCGCCCGGATGACCGTGGACGGCCGGGTCCACCAACTCCACGCCGGTGATGCCGTGCTCGCCCCGGTGGGTTCCGAGCACGATCTGGCAAACACCGGCAGCAAACCGCTGCGCGTGCTCGTGGTCTGGGGAGAACCCGGCGCAGCCGACTACTCGTCCTTCGGCTCACACCGTGCCGCCCGTGCCGCCCGCTCCCCCGGGGTCGCGTCGGACTAACAGCGCTCCGTGTCCTGCCCCGGCGGCGCCACGTCCCGGCCGGCAATGAGATTATGGTCCTATGGCCGATCCTGAAGAGCTCGACGACGAGGCGTCGCCGGAGAACCTGAACCGCGGTGTGCAGTCTGTGGACCGCGCCATCACCGTGCTCGAGATCCTGGCCCGTCGCGGCGCCGCCGGTGTCAGCGACATCGCCGACGAAATGGGCGTGCACAAGTCCACCGCCTCGCGGCTGCTGGCGTCCCTGGACCAGCGCGGCATGGTGCAGCAGAACAGCGAACGCGGCAAATACCAGCTCGGCTTCAGCATCCTGCGGCTCGCGAACTCGATCCCGGGGAACCTCAGCCTGGTGCGCGAGGCACGGCCCGTGCTGGAACGACTGGCGGAACAGTACGAGGAAACGGTGAACCTGGCGGTCCTGCGTTCCAACTATGCCGTCAACGTCGACCAGGCCCGGGGCACCTCCACCCTGGCAATGTCCGACTGGATCGGCAGCCTGACACCTTTGCACGCCACCTCCAGCGGCAAGGTGCTGCTGGCCGGGCTCACCTCCGAAGACCGACTGAAGATCGTGAAGCAAACCCGGTTGCCGGCGCAGACCGCGAAGACCATCACCTCCCGGCAGAAACTGGAACAGGAGTTGCTCCAGGTCTCCGCCAGGGGCTACGCCGTCGTCGAGGAAGAATTCGAGATCGGCCTCAACTCCATCGCCGTCCCCGTCTGGGACCACCTGGGATCCGTGATCGGTTCCGTCAGCATTTCCGGTCCCGCGTTCCGGTTCAAGCCCCAGGAGATGCCCGGCTTGATTGAGGACGTCAAGCAGGCAGGGCAGGACATCAGCGCCCGGATGGGCTACTCCCGGGACAGCTGACCGCCGCCGGCTACGCCATGACGACGGCGGCGCCCGGCTGTCATTTGGCGACGCCGGCGGGCTCTCCGGCCAGCCGTGCCGTGACCCACGCGTGGAACGCGCTGATGTGGTGTTCGCTGGGAACCAGCACGCCGCCGTTGGCGTAAATCTTTGATCCCATCGCCGGCTGGCAGCGTTCGCAGGCGTCGAAGTCCTGCTGGTTCACCCGGTGAAAGAGCTCCACCGAGGCCGTCAGATCCTTCCCCGCTTCCACCACGCTGGGCATGTACAGCCAGTCGCACTCCACCACGGTCCGGTCCGCGGCCAGCGGGAACATCCGGTGGATGATCACGTGGTCCGGCACCAGGTTGACGAAGACCGTGGGTTTGATCGTGACGGCGTAATAGCGCCGGTCCTGGTCCTCCGCGATGCCCGGAATCCGTTCCAGGCCCTCCGAGCCGTCCACCGTGAAGCCCTTGACGTCGTCGCCGAATTCGGCGCCGTGACCTACGAAGTACTGCGCGGCCAGCCCGTCGGCGAACTCCGGCAGCACTTCCGTCAGCTCCGGATGGATGGTCGCGCAGTGATAGCACTCCATGAAGTTCTCAATAATGAGCTTCCAGTTGGCCTTCACGTCGTACTTGATCCGCCGGCCCAGGCTGAGGTTGGCGATGTCGTAGCCGTCGATCGCGCCGGCGTCGCCCAAGCGCTCTTCGATGGCCCCCACCACATCGTCGTCGAACGACGGCGGTTCCTCCGCGAGGCACAACCACACGTAGCCCAGGTATTCGCGCACCGGGACGTCCACCAGCCCGTACTTTTGCCGGTCGATGTCCGGCATCTTGGTGAGGTTGGGCGCCGCGATGAGCTTGCCATCGAAGTCGTACGTCCAGGCGTGGTAGGGACATTGGAACGAGCGTCCCGCTTCCCCGCTCTCTTCCATGCAGAGTTTGACGCCGCGGTGCCGGCAGATGTTGTAGTACGCACGGACGGTGCCCTTGCGGTTGCGGGTCACGATGACCGATTCGCGGCCAACCTGCACGGTCCGGTAGGCGCCGGCCTTGTCCAGGTCGGCGGACCTGACCGCACAGAACCACATCTGCTCGAAAATGCGTTCCTGCTCGGCCCGGAAGACGTCGTCGTCAACATAGGTATGGCCGGGCAGGGTGGCGATCAGGCTATCCGAGACGATCTCAGCGGTCATGGGTACTCCTTGTGTATAAAACTCGCGGCGGGAGAGTGGGGGCGTTGCTCAGGATGCGGTGGCGAACTCGCCCGAAGGTACGTCCACGTGCCGTTCGGCTTCCCGGTTGAGGAATTTGCGCCACCTGGTGAACTGGCGGACCTGGTTGACCCCCAGCACGGCAACGGGGTTGGCTCCGGCGTAGTAGACGGCGAGGAAGCTGTTGTCTTCGAGGCAGCCGTGCTCTATCTCAACCCGGTCGTGGCCGTGCACGTGGCCGGCAAACTGAATGCGCGCGCCGTATTGGTCGGACCAGAAATAGGGCGGATTGACCGGCGGCAGGGCCGCGGTGTCCTGCAACAGCGCTGCCACTGCGACGGCCGGTTGCTCCAAGGCCCCGGTCCAGTGCTCAACCCGCTGGTGTGCCCCGACGTGCGGATTCCACCAGGCCGCGCAGTCGCCCACGGCCACCACCGAGGAGACACTGGTGCGCCCGACCGAGTCGCAGAGCACGCCGTTGCCCAGCTCGATGCCGGAGCCGAGCAGCCAGTCGGTGTTCGGCTGCCCGCCGATGCCCACCAACACGATGTCGGCGGGGAGTTCCCGCCCGTCGTCGAGCACCACGTGGCTGACGTTTTCGCCGCTGGTCCGGAAGGACCGGACAGCCGTGCCGCACAGCATCTCCACTCCGCCGGCCGAGTGCAGCCCGGCGACGGCGGCACCCATCTCGGCGCCCAGGGCGCCGGACAGAGGGGCAGCCGACCGCTCCACCACGGTGACGTCCAGGCCCGCGTCACGGGCGGTGGAAGCGGTTTCGGCGCCGATGAAGCCGGCCCCGATCACCACCATTTTCCGGCCTGGAAGCAGTTGGCCGCGCAGCGCACGGGCATCGTCCAACGTGCGGAGGGTGAAAACGTTCGCGCAGCCATGGACTTCGGGCAGCACCCGGGCGGAGGACCCGGTGGCCACGACCACTCCGTCCGCGGCGAGGCTTCGTCCGTCGCTGAGCGAAACGGTCAGCGACTCCGGGTCGAGGCCTACGGCCTTCACTCCCAACATCCATTCAGCGGCCAACTCGTCGTCCCCGGCGACCAGCGCCAGGTCCGCCTCCGAGATCCGGCCGGCCAAGAAGTCCTTGGACAGCGGCGGACGGTCGTATGGCGGATGCACTTCGTCTCCAACGACGATCAGGCGGCCTGCAAAACCTTGGCTGCGTGCCGCGCGGGCGGCAGAAAGCCCGGACAGCGAAGCTCCGATGACAACAAGGGTCTGCATGGATAGGGCCTTTCACGGCAGGAGGGTCCACGTTTTCCAAAACAAGCAGCGCCTGACGCAACTCGACGCGCTATGTGAAACAGCGTGAAGTCGGATGCCGCGTGTGTCAAGGGGTAAGGGCCGGCAAAAAAGAATTTGCCCAAACCCTTGACATTGAAATGTCACCGGGCACACTGTTGCCTATCGTGAACACCGTTGTTCATGACGGAACTTGGCACGCTGTGTCGTTGCGAAAGAAGGCGCCCCATGCATCAGGCCTGCCCCTTAAGCCAGCTAACCCCCGGCGACGCCATCCGGCTGGACACCTCGCCTCCCATCGCGGTCTTCCACACGGAAGAGGGCGAGCTCTTTGCCATTGACGACACCTGCACCCACCAGGACGCCTCGCTGGCGGACGGCTGGGTGGAGGGCTGCGAAGTCGAGTGCCCGCTGCACGCGTCGAAGTTCAATCTGCGCACCGGCGTCGTGGACGCGCCGCCGGCCAAACTCCCGGTCCGCGTCCACGGTGTCTCCGTCGTGGACGGCATCATCATGGTCCAGGAATCAGAAGAGGCCCCGAATCTCCCGCCCGGCCTGCAGGTCGACGGGTACGTGTAGCCGGGCCTTCGTCATCCATCAAAGGAACCAGATGTCAGTGAACAACGATCTTGAAGTTGATGATGGCCCACCCGACAACGAGGTGCAGCGGGTGCAGACCCGGGAGCCCTCCGGCAGGCCGGTCAATGCGCCGCCGGGTCGGGAAGACACCGAGGAGGACGCCCGGATCCTGGCCGAGCTTCGTGAGAGCGAGAACGAGCAGGCTCTGGCGGGCCGCCAGCGGACGAGCGGAGGCCTGGACAAGACAGTTTTCGCCGTGGCCGGCGCCCTCGCCGTCGCTTTCGTGGCCTGGGGCTTCCTGGCCACCGAACATCTCGGCACCACCTCGGTCACCGTACTGAACTGGGTGATGGAGAATACCGGGTGGCTCTTCATTCTGCTGGCCTCGCTCTTCGTGGTTTTCGTGCTGTGGCTGGCGATCGGACGGTTCGGCAACATCCCGCTGTCCAAGGACGGCGAGAAGCCGGAGTTCCGCACCATCTCCTGGATCTCCATGATGTTCGCCGCCGGCATGGGCATCGGCCTGATGTTCTACGGCGTGGCGGAACCGATGTACCACTACATCGCCCCGCCGCCCGGCACCGTCGACGGACAGACGCCCGAGGCAATCCAGACGGCGATGGCCACCTCGCTGTTCCACTGGACGCTTCATCCGTGGGCGATGTACGCCGTCGTCGGTATTGCCATGGCGTACGGCACCTACCGGCTGGGCCGCAAGCAGCTGATCTCGGCAATCTTCACGTCCCTGTTCGGCAGCAAGACGGTGGAGGGACCGGCCGGGAAGTTCATCAACATCCTCGCCATCTTCGCCACCCTCTTCGGTACCGCCGCGTCGCTCGGCCTCGGCGCCCTGCAAATCGGCAGCGGCCTGGCCTTCAACGGCTGGGTGGGAGAGCTGGCCACCGGCGTGCTCGTGGTCATCATCGCCGTGCTCACGGCCTGCTTCATCGCCTCGGCCGTCTCCGGAATCCGCCGCGGCATTCAGTGGCTGGCCAACATCAACATGGTGCTGGCCGTGATCCTGGCGCTGATCGTGTTCCTGGCCGGGCCCACGCTGTTCATCCTGAACCTGGTGCCGGCCGCCGTCGGGGATTACGCCCGCGACCTGGCCGAGATGGCCTCCCGCACCGAAGCGGTGGGCGACGAGGCGCTGCGCAGCTGGATGTCCGGCTGGACGGTGTTCTACTGGGCCTGGTGGGTGTCCTGGACACCGTTTGTCGGGATGTTCATTGCCCGGATCAGCCGCGGCCGCACCATCCGCCAGTTCGTCACCGGCGTGCTGCTGGTGCCGAGCGTAGTGAGCGTCGCCTGGTTCGCGATCTTCGGCGGCGCCAGCTTCGGCGTGCAGGCCGCGGCGGACGCCACACCGGATACCGGCGACGGGCTGGTGGACATGGTCGACGGCGAACCGACCATCTCCTTCGACGGCGCCCTCTTCGATCTGCTGCAAAACCTGCCGTTGCCGAACATCCTGGCCGGCGCGGTGGCGATCCTGGCGATGGTGCTGGTGGGGATCTTCTTCGTCACGGGCGCCGATTCGGCCTCGCTGGTGATGGCTTCCCTCAGTTCCAACGGGGCCGAAGAGCCCTCCCGCGGCGTCGTGATCTTCTGGGGTGCGCTGACCGGCGGAGTCGCCGCGGTGATGCTGCTGGCCGGCGGCGACCAGCCGGCCGAGGCCCTGAACGGGCTCAAGAACATCACCATCGTGGTCGCGTTGCCGTTCGTCCTGGTGATGCTGCTGATGTGCATTGCGCTGGCCAAGGACCTGCGCCGTGATCCGCTGGCGCTGCGCCGGCGGCTGGCCGACTCCGTGGTGGAGCGCGCCATCCGTTCCGGGGTGGGCCAGCACGGCGGCAGCAGGTTCGACCTGGTCACCAGGCACGAATGCGACGACACGTGTCCCGAAGGGAAGTGCCCGGCCGCCGCCCCGCCGCCGGCCTAAGCCG